>JABDHF010000068.1 GCA_013285595.1 Bacteroidota bacterium | reverse complement strand
GTTATGCGGAATATCATACAGGAATATTGTTCTAATATTGATAGATATAGCCAGGATGTTATCGTATCGCATATTGAAGTACTACTCAACTATTGTAACCGCTTCTATGGCCGTCAATTTATCACACGCAAAAATGCCAATAATGATCTGTTGGCCCAAATGGAAAGTTTGCTGACAGATTATTTTCAAAGAAAGAGCTTGAATAAAGGCTTGCCGACCGTACAATATTTATCGGAGCAATTAAATGTTTCGCCGGGCTATCTGAGCGATATGCTGCGTGAGCTAACCGGACAAAGCGCTCAACAACACATTCATAACATGCTCATTGAAGAAGCGAAAGAACTGCTAACCACAACAACATTATCCACCAGCGAGATAGCCTACCAGCTTGGCTTTGAGTACCTTCAGTCATTTAGCCGTTTATTTAAACAGAAAACACATTATTCGCCCTCTGAGTTCAGGAATAGCTTTAATTAAGCTATGGATGCCATTAACATTTATGTTGAGGAACTGCAAAGCAGAGGTGAGCAAGTACCTATCATAAGAACCCTTTACAATTTTTAGCGCCGCACTGGCATTGCAGCTTGCCGTCGTGGTGAGTGGGGCCGTAGTTGCAGGTGAGCTCTTCTCCTTTTTTGATGTTTCGCAGGGCATAAAATTCGACCTGGCTGTGGGCCACGCGCATGTAAGTGTTTGGGCCGCAGGAGTGATTGATGTATTTAAGCTCGTTGGAATGATCTGTGGCATCAAGCGCACGGCCGTCGCCAAATTCGACTATAGACACACGTTTGAGTTCTTTGGCACGTTTCCTGGCCAGCCTTAGCGAGATTATTTTGCCCTCGAGGTTGCCGATCTTTTTGCGGGCAGTGATCTTTTCCAAGGCGAAGCTACCCATGCCGTCTATTGTGCTTGGTTTATTTTCTATCGAAAAATTTATTGGCATGTGGGGAGGTAGTGTTTTGCAAAAATATGCATGATTGGCTGGCCTTAACAAAATGTTTTTAGATGTTTAAACCAGGTATTATATTGGATGCGAACCTCCAGCTCGCATGTGTTGCTGTCATCATTAGGCTACAAAGCGATTACCCCTATGGGCAATGCTGGTAAGTTAAGGATTACTTGTCCCAAACGGTGTTCAACTCCATTCGGAGTTGGTGTTTCGCCCATTTTTCCCACCGGTTTTACCGGTGGCTATTGCTATTAAAGCCCTTCGGGCTTTCTTACTTTAATGGTATTGCCCTTCGGGTTATGGCGCTTTTTCTAAATGGTACTACTTATCGCCAGTTAAATGTATTGGAACACTTATTTTGATTAATTTTGGAAACTAATTGCAAGCCCGTTCATTTAACCAAACAATTAAAAAAATGACCCCAAGAAAACGTATAGTTAAGAAATTGCCTGAATTCAGGCTGCCGAAAGAACAGAAAGAACAAGAGGAAAACGACCTGAAGAAAGTAAAAGCACAGGCGCTGAAAGACCTGGAGGCAAATGAAAAGAAATCGGACGAATGGCTGGATGACGAGATGGAAAAGAACCTGAAGAACGCCAAATAAGGGGGTTTTAAATTACCCCAGCGAACGTTGTTTTGGCTAAAGCCGTTCTTGTTTCATCTTTGACCCCGGCCTAAAGGCCGGGGCTACTCAAAAATGGGTATATATACAGGTATCTGAACATCAGGCTATACTAAAGTAATTTTCTAATTTTTTTATTATTTCTATCTTACGTTTGGAATATTCATTCCAACATGCTTATCTTTGCATAGTGGATAAGAAAGAACAGATCATACAGGCGGCTATGAAGTTGCTGATCGATAATGGGGTGAAACACAAGACCATAGCCTTTATTAGTTTGCTGGTGATCCGCAGCCGACAAAACCTGCTTAGGTGCAATAAAGATCATTTTACCTTCATCAAAATCGAAATAGCTTTGACCATAGCGAATCTTCTCCTGGACGTTATCCTCCAGCCACACTGAATAAAAATTAAATGCCACCTTGCTATCTGCTTGACCCTCTGTGATCCGCATATCTTTAAGATCTATAATGCTGACCAATGGATGTTCTGGTGCTGGCAGGGAAAACCTGCGATGCAGTTCTGTAATAGAATCGATGACGCGTAAGTTGTTATTTCCCATTTTATAAGTTATAATAAATACCGGCTTCGTAAGGTACGATATGCCGGTATTTAAAATCAATTAAGCCCTGAAATTAATGCTCTTTTTCTTATTTGGAAAAACAAACATCCTTATAATTTTATTGTCTTTTATGGTAAAGAAATAATCAAGGTATAGAGGATCCGGCGCTTTGGTTTTATCATACTCGCCATCAGTCAGTGCTGTGATCATATGATCGCCGTAGTGTTCCATTACCTCATCGGTTTCAAAGGTTACCTTAGGTTTTATTATTTCTTCATCACTCCACTTTTTTATTGCCTCCTTACCCCAGAAATTCCTTGCAACATCGTTTACAAGGGCATCATCAGCAAAAGTATTGATAACCGCTTCTCCGTCGTGCAGGTTCATTGCAGAGATAAAATCTTTAATTACTGTCGGCATTTCATTTTTGTTTGTCATTGTCTGTTTTTTTATAAGTGATATTAATCGTGCCTCCTGTTGTTGAGGCGATTTAATACGCAAATATCAACACACATACATTCGAAAACTTAACCGGATTGAGGTAAGGTTTAACCGAAATTCTCCAAATCATCAATGTTTCCGCTCCATTCCCCGGCTCGTAACTTGCACTTATGACCTATCAACAAACAAATAGAACCTGGGAAAACCACGGGCATCATTGCTATAACAATAGTGCAATATGTCCCTGTGCCTCCCCAACAATTACATACAAAATTTTGCTTTTTCAAAGCAAAATACAGCAAGAAGAACATACGGTACGCTCCCCCAAAATCGTCCTTAGATCCTCTACCGGCAAGGTTCTTAGATTTATCGCCTCCGCTACGAAAACCGTAGTATTACATCGCTTCCTCTCCCCAGCTATGAGATATTACACAATACCGTTCCATAGCAAAACAGAGCACGAAAAACACAGGCCCCGCTCCCCCAAAAACATCTTAAGATCCGCTACAGGCAAGGTTCTTAAATTTATCACCGCTGCTACGAAAAGCGTAGTATTCTATCGCTTCCTCTCCCCAACTATGATATGCTGCACAATACCGTTCCATAGCAGATCAGAGCAGAAAAAACATACGGTACGCTCCCCCAAAATCGTACCGAAACCCGCTACAGGCAATACTTCCATTATTTAGATGTCTCTTATAGTAAGCGCCGCCAATAAATTGTCTCCCGGCCACTGCCATACCCGTAATACGCCCTGTCGACTATAACCAATCGGCTACCCGAATCGTGTTGGGCATATTACCCGGTACCATCGCAATGCCCGGTCCTTCCTTCTTACTGCATATTATTCTTCCCCTCACTGCTATTAAAATTCTCATTCTGATAAATTAACCATCTCATTTTGAGAAGCAATTTATCAGCCGGTGCCTGTCGCAACCAAATAAACACTCAACAAACCCAATAGATTCAATGCTTTTCAGCCCCGCGCCCTCCTTTCCGGATATCCGGCACTTAAATTGACTTACCAAAGCAGAGTATCAAAAATAACAGGAAATGAAAAAAGCAATTAGGATCTCGGTTCTTGCTTGCATAATAACACTTACACTAAGTACAAATGTAAAAAGCCAGAAAGGTATTTATTTAACCGCATCCGACTTTGCAGGCAAACAATTGTCTTACAATGCAAGCAGTAAAATTCGCATAAATAACTCACTTATCGAGATGCCCTACGTAACTATCGTTGATCATGGTAGCAAAAAAATACTGAAAAAGGAAGCGATATATGGTTATAAGAACAAAGATGGCAACGTCTATAGATTCTTCAATAATTCAGAATATCAAATTGTAGAGGCAGGAAATATTTACATCTATTTACAAATAGAGCATGTTGCCCAAAGCAAAGGTTTCGCAGCGAAAAAGAATTACTATTTCAGCACATCAGCCTCCGGAAAAGTGATCAGGCTGACCTTCGATAACATAAGAAACACATTTCGCGCAAACGGTAGGTTTCTTGATTTGCTTGACCAGTTTTTTAGTGATGCTGATGTCACGGTATACGACAACATACACAACACGTTTAAGATAAACTATGTGTATACAAAAGCTTTAGAAAGTGAATAGAAATGAACAACCACGCAGCAGCAACCCAATAAATTGGTCTATCGTTATGTATATTAATTGCAACCGTTCACGTATTTGAAGGTGCCTCACAAAATAAAACCTGATCTGTACGACGTCGTTGGAGCGATCATTGTGATGTTAGGAACCGCGATCATTTTCTATGCCCCGCGCAAAATGATCTAATTGTAATAAAGCCGGTGAGCGATAATTTAAAATACACTCTAAACACAAACCAGATGAAAAAAATAAAAATAGCATTACTGGCATTAGCGGCCTCAATGCTTACAATACAAGCTAAAGCACAAACGGAAACAAATGCAAGCGACGGTACGCAGGTAGCGGCGGCGGCACCGCAAGAAGAAAACGTGACTTGGAGCGGTTATGATCAATCATGGATAAATGGCAATGACCGGCGGGATTCTTCAGTGTTCCATATCCCGTTCTTTACGCCCAGCATATTGATCGATAACAATTTCACTCATTCCTTTAACGATCCTATCGATCACACAGTAGTAGGTTCTACTGCACTTTCCCGCAACGATGAAATTGTGATATCGGCAATAAACCTCGGAGGGGATTTCAATTATGGTAATGCCCGTGGGCGGATCATTACCCAGTTTGGGGCGCGTTCGCAAGTTGTTCCAAGGAATGACTTAAGCCCGTATCGTGGGCAGTACGACCTCGCAGACGCCTACCGTTACCTGGATGAAGCTTATGCAGGGTACCATTTCAAAAATATATTTTATGGAGGTATGAATATAGACTTCGGTTTATTCATGTCATACATTGGCCTTAATTCGTATTATCAGCAAGAAAACTGGGAGTACCAGGCTTCTTTTACATCAGATAATACGCCCTGGTTCTTTAACGGGATAAGAATTCAGATGTTCCTGAGTAAGTCATTAAAGATAGAACCCTGGATCATCAACGGATGGCAGAGCTATGGCATGTTCAATGCATTACCCGGTGTAGGCTGTAACATAACGTGGATGCCTAAGGAAAACATCAAACTGCTTACCAACGACTATTGGGGTACAGATGCTGCAGGCCTCATTGGCAGGCACAGGTTTCATTCCGATAATAGCTTTCTGCTGCGGTATTACCAGGGAGCAAGAACATGCGGTATAAACCGGATGGCGTTTTCAATAACGGGGGATATTGGTTTCGAAAAAGGAGATGGCGTAAACGGCTTTACCAGCGATGCGACAAACGGGCCGGCTCAATATTTTGAAAGTATTATGGCATACAACCGTATTTGGTTTGCAAAAAATAAACTTGCCTGGTGCATAGGTGGCGGCTGGATGACAAATCCAGGGCGTTATTTAGTACTTGCTCCTACAGGAGATGCCAGCCCGTTCCCAAATCCATATAACCCCACACAAACTGCCGGTACCCATCCATTCACTGAAAATCCCGGTGATCAGTTTACTGGCTGGGATTGCTCAACCGGGATCAGCTGGATGCCAAACCAAACGCTAGAGTTCAAGATGGAATGGGTACACAGAGAATCCGACGTTCCTTATTTTGCCGGTCATGGCGGGGTTACTTCACCTACGGGTTATACTACTACCGCAATACCTGCCACGGGTTGGGCTCCAGATCTTGTAAAAACAGAAGACCGCATTGTTGCAGCGCTTCTTTTCAGGCTATAGATGATGGTGTAACGATCAATAGGTATTTTATACCAGCGCTTACTAACCCGCGATATAGTGTGTTTTAAGTAAGATAGTGGTGTAGTCGAACTGACTCACCACTTTCGCTTCATTAGCAAAATCCTATTCAAAAAGTATAGTTAAATAAAGTAGTTTATGTATAGACTGGAAAAGATGAAAAATCATTTCGATACTATTCAGGATGTAAAGGATCTTTTAGTGAGAAAAATATTCGTATCCAATAATGACGATTCCTACATTTTTGAAGAAGATGAGTATGCAATTATGCAGGGTGACTTTAGACTGCTCATCTCAAGAGGCAATATTGAATGGGGAAATATAGATCCGAAACATAAGTACCCTATATTTCAATACGAATCCAGTTTCATATTCAGGACTTCTGAAAATGAAATATTCCCCGGGGAAAATGAATTTATTATTTTAATAGAGGAAAATAAAAATGGAGAATTTTCTATCACATTTAATTCCCTGGATGATAGAATGGCACGGTTGAGGTTATTGTCGGACTGAATTTTAAGAAAATGTAAAATCTATCTTAAGAAAAAGAAAATATTATGGCCGTACCTGGTAATGACCAAAATGCAGAGCATTTCCTCGAGCTTATAAAAAAACTCGAAGCGGGGTAAATTTAAGATATACATAGGTATGAGCGCAGGCGTGGGTAAGACCTACCGCATGCTGTAGGAAGCCCAGGCTTTAATGCAAAACGGGATAGATGTGCAGATAGGATTTATCGAGGGGCATGGCAGAAAAGAAACGGTGGCGCTAATGGATGGTATTACCGCAATATCAAGGTACAGCGCTTTTTACAAAGGGAAATTAATGGAAGAGATGGATGTGCAGGCGATATAAATGTACATCCTGAAGTGGTATTGGTTGATGAGCTGGCGCACACTAACGTGCCGGGCAGAAAAAATGAAAAAAAGTGGCAGGATGTGATTGATATTTTAGACGCTGGGATCAACGTTATTAGTGCTGTAAATATCCAGCACATCGAAAGCCTCAACAGTGTAGTAAAAGAAATTACGGGGATAGAGGTGTCAGAGCGTATCCCAGATAAAGTGTTGAAGATGGCCGATGAAGTAGTGAACATTGACCTGACTGCGGACGAGCTTATCGACCGGCTAAAGGCCGGGAAAATATACGCCCCGGAAAAAGTGGAAATAGCCCTTCATAACTTTTTTAAGGCTGAAAGTATTCTGCAGCTACGCGAATTAGCCTTAAAGGAGGTAGCCGGGCAGATAGAACGTAAAGTGGAGACGGAAGTACCCCGGAATATAAGCTTCAAACACGAGAAGATCCTTGCCCGCATAAGCAGCAATGAGATAACTACCCGGATCGTTATTCGTAAAACCGCACGCCTTGCCAGTTATTACAATGCGAAATGGTTTGTTTTGTATGTAGAAATCCGTAACGAAAATTCTGACAAATACCATTGCATAAACAACGGCACTTAATTAATAACTTTAAACTGGCTACAGAACTGGGTGCTGAAGTGATAAGGGTTAAAGACGATAAGGTAGCAACAGCAATTATACAGGTAGCTGAGGAAAAACACATAACTACAGTAAGCATTGGCAAACCGGCATTAAGCCTTATCGAAATAATTTTGGCAACAAACGTATTCAATCAGCTGCTCAAAAAGCTTGCAAATAATAATATTGACCTGATAATTATGTCTTAGTATGGCGTTCTCAATAAAATCGAAGATAAAATTAGGCATTGGGGTCTTGTTCTCCCTATTGTTGACCGTGAGTATAGTGGCCATCGTTTGCATAAATCTCTTATCGTCAGAAACAGAAAACCTGTTGGCTGCAAACTACAATACCATTCGCTACTGCAGTGAAATGTCGCGGGCAGTTGATGATATTGGCATAACCCCGGCGGCGCTGTCCATATTTGAATCTAATCTTAGCCTGCAGGAAAATAATATTACGGAACCCGGAGAAAGAAAAATAACCCAGCAGGTTAGAAATTATTTTGAACAGATAAAGAAAGGAGATCGTGACGCTGTATTGTTTCATAAAATAAATGAGGCCATATATGATATTTACACACTAAACCAAAGAGCGCTGGAGAGGAAAAATACAAGCGCGTTAACCACAGCGGCAAATGCAAGGCTTTGGCTGACCATTTTAACCTCGGTGCTAATTCTTATCAGCTTTACTTTAGTTGTCAATTTTCCCGGCTATATCGCTAACCCGATTCGTTTGTTAACCGAAGGCATCAGGCAAATAGGCGAGAAGAATTATGATAAGAGAATAATGATCGACAATAAAGATGAGTTTGGTGAAATGGCTGCCGCGTTTAACCAAATGGCAAAGAAGCTGTATGAATATGAACATAGTAATCTCTCTCAATTGATGTTTGAAAAGAAAAGGGTAGAAACGATAATCAATCAGATGGAAGACGCTGTTGTGGGGCTGGATGCAGAAAGAAGAATACTCTTTATTAATCACAAAGCCGAAGAATTATTCAATCTGAAACAAACAGAAATAACCGGCAAATATGTTCCTGATATAGTATTGTACAATGATCTTTTGCGAACAGTTATTCAAAACGACACTAAAAAGAAGCCCCTAAAAATAGTCATAGCCAAGAAAGAAAGCTACTTCTCCGTAGATAACCGCATAGTTTATAACGAGGGAATAAACATTGGAGAGGTATTTACTTTGAAAGATATTACGTCGTATAAAGAGCTGGATATATCGAAAACGAATTTGCTGGCAACAATTTCCCATGAATTAAAAACGCCTATATCGGCCATTAAAATGAGCCTTAAGTTAGTTGCTGACGCAAGGGTGGGAACTCTTAATGCAGAACAAAAAGAGCTAATGAGTAATATAGACGAAGATGCCGAAAGGCTGCTGCGGATAACAGGAGAGCTATTAAATATGACACAACTGGAATCAGGTAATATTCAGCTAAAATTGCAAAAAGTTGATCCGGGAGAAATCGTTACTGATTCACTGCATGCAGTGCAGGTGCAGGCAGAGCAAAAGAATTTACAAATGCAGATACAATGTCCCGATAACCTGCCGTACGTTCTTGCTGATGAAGATAAAACATCGTGGGTACTCATTAATTTCCTTACAAATGCTATTAAATACTCGCCAGACCAAAGCCGGATATTAATTAAAGTGGCGCTAAAAAATAATACAATAAAATTTTCTGTACAGGATTTCGGAAGAGGCATTGAAGAAAAATATCTTTCCCGGATATTCGATCGTTATTTCAAAGTGCCTGGCGGCATTGAAAAAAGCAGCACCGGCCTGGGCCTTGCGATCTCAAAGGAGTTTATTGATGCCCAGGGCGGGCTAATTGAAGTAAGTAGCGAAATGGGAAAAGGGTCTGTTTTTAGCTTTTCATTGCCTGTTGTCAAAAGTTAGGTAACAACGTAGCAGGACCACGCTTTTTGTTACTCTATTATAACTTAATGAAAGCAAAAAAGCCTGTAAACATTGAGTTTACAGGCTTTTGCCGATTTGTATTGTGCCCAGGACTGGATTCGAACCAGCACATCCTTGCGAACGCTGCGACCTGAACACAGTGCGTCTACCAATTTCGCCACCTGGGCATTTATTGTGTTTCAGGGGTTGCAAATGTAAGGATAGAATTCCAATTAATGAAACGTATTGTTCTTAATATTCCCAAAATCATACCGCCATCAGGCTGCAGCCGCGGAGCGCACTATGGTCCATCCGGCCCAGTACCTCAAATGTTCCGTCGGAGTTTATGTGCCCTATGTCCTCTGTTTCTATAAAAGAACAGGAGTTTATATTGGCCAGGTCTACGATGTTCATGGCTCCTGTACCTGTTTCTTTAACATCGAGCGGGTCATTAATATCCCGTACCAGCACGCGCATGGTGGCTGCAGGCCTAAATATGCCGCCCGCAGTAGCGTAGGCCTGCGATAGCAATTCGGTCATGCCATATTCAGAATGTACCTCTTTTATTTGCCATTGGTGCTTCAGTATATCGTGTACCTCGCTCCGCGTCAGTTCTTCCCGCCGCCCCTTCATGCCGCCCGTTTCCATTACTATGGTATTGGCAAGGGGCATAGGGTAGGCCGCTGCAAAATCGAGCAGGGCGAAAGTAACACCCAGCAACAACACTTTTTGCCGGCTCTGCTCCAGCCGGGCCAGCACGCTGTGCAGTTGGGCCCATTCATTAATATAAAACCCATTGCCTGGCTGCCCGCTTTTTTCCATAAGTGTCATTGCCATATGTACCAGCGAGGCATTTTTCCGCTCCAGGTAAGATGGTAATAACGCCAGTATAGTATATTGCTGAGAATCGCCATAAAACTCCTTAAAACCCTCTAGCAGCGATCTTTCATAAATACCGGCGTCCAGGATATAATGCCGCGAAGGTGTTTCCCCTGTAGTGCCGCTGCTTTCAAATACAAGCGCCGGCTCCTTTGTTTCGCTCCCCGGGTGAGAAAGCACTGCATGCGTCTTGAAAAATGAAATGGGCAGGAAGGGGATCTGGGTCAGCCTTTTTACGGTAGCTACATCAGTATGCAAGGCATCGCAATACTCTTTATACAGTGTGTTATAGCGGTATTGGTAATGAAACACCTGCAGGGCAATTTCTTCGAAGTTGCCTGCGTTGACATTAAGTAAATTTTCTGTATTTATTAACGGTGTATTATAAAGCACTTTTGTTAACTTTGGTTTATATGAAGCTTCGCGCTGCTGTTTTCTTATTATTGGTATCTGTGTGTTTTCTGGCATGTGAAAAAAACACGGTGTCAAAGATACCACACATTGCGCTTATAGCTTTCCTGCCGCAAGATTCTATGCAGGTAAATGTAGACACTGCCGTAATATATTTTAGCCTGGTGGATGGCGATGGCGATATAGGATATGCCAACCCGGCGCCTGGAGATACTTCAAATATTTATTGGAAAGACAGCCGGGATAGCAGCGGTTTTGTGGCTACGCCATTTCCCGCAATAGACGTCTCAATAGAAGACCCTAAAAAAGGGCTTGAGGGTAAATGCACATTTTTCCCACTTCCTCAGCCCACTCCGCGCACCGACTCGCTGCATGCGGCTACCGGAGATACGCTCTATTATGAGTTCTATATTGTAGACCGTGCAGGCCACCAGAGCAACCACATTACTACACATACGTTTATTGTAAGGCCATAAGCCAATGAGCAGGAGTTTCTTCCTTCCCATGAAATTCATTAATTGGTGGATTTTGATTTTTAACTTCCTATCACTAACTTCACCAGCAAATAAGTGACGCATACATGAAAACCCGCATTCCCGTATTACTGGCTATAGCATTTGCAGGAGTGATCTCCATGTCTTCCTGCGTTAAGAAGTATACCTGCCATTGTAGTATAGTGTACAGCGGTTACCCGGCCCTGCCAGATAGCTCGTACACAGAGTACGAGATAAAGGACTCCAAATCGAATGCCAAAAGCAAATGCTCATCCCAGTCGGGCACTTTTGATAATAATGGCATTCATACCGAAGAAAAGTGCAAGCTTAACTAGTACAACCTTCTTGCGCGTTTTTATCAATTAGTTTTTTTGGTGTAGGTTTGTGCCTCTTTAGTATGGATACCTCATCGCAAGCCCCTAAAGGCGGCATTTTTTACCTGAAGCGCATTACCGGCCTTATATTATTACTGGCGTTATCAGCTACTTTTTTATACTCTGCATATAGCAAATCCGGCATATCCTTCCAGGGATTGCACATGGTGGAGAATAACAGCTCGTTCGATAGCTTTCAGTGGACTTTCCTGGATATGGGTATCAGCAGCATGCTGGTAGCTGGTATTATTGCCCGGCTTATGATAGGGTTCGAGCTGTTGCTGGCGCTATTCCTGCTGTGCCATATTTTCCTGAAAGAATTTACCTACAAAGCAATTATAGCTGTATTGGTCGTTTTTATCATTTACCTGCTTATCATACTCATAAAGCAAGGTAACTCCGGCAACTGCGGGTGCTTTGGCAATAAGGTAGAAATGACGCCGCTTGCAGCTATTGTGAAGAACCTGGTAATGATAGCAGTCACTGTTTTGCTGATGCTCATCTACCCTGTAAGGCCTTATAAATACCAGGAGTATATAAGCATTGCAGTAATTACGGTTGCATTTTCCCTGCCATTTGCCGTTAACTTTATTTATACGGGCACCGACCCGGATAAGTATATGAAACCCATGGATCTAAGCCTTTTGTATAAATATTCACCAGCACCATCTGAAGACCTGAGGCTAGGAAAGCATATAATAGCCTTTATGAGCCTTACCTGCCCGCATTGTAAAAAAGCAGCTTATCTGCTGCAAATCATTCATAAAGAGCACCCCGGTATCCCAATGTTCCTGGTGCTTGATGGGCCCGAAGAATATAAAAAGAAGTTCTTTGACGAGACCCATGCGGAAAATGTGCCTTACCTGTACTACAGGCATAGCGAGGAATTCCTGAAGCTGGCAGGACCGGGTGTGCCGGCAATATATTGGGTAAATAATGGCATGGCTGAATATAAAAGCACCTATGCCTATTACCAACTGGACCCAATGTATATGGAGCGGTGGCTAAAAGCACCAGCCCTGCCAGTGCCAAAGCTTTAATGGATAACTGATATTTTACAGGCTATACCATCTCCGTGCGAAGTGCGGAGCAGGCAGATATAATCGCCGGATGGCATACCGTTAGTATTTACAGGTATACTATGTGCGCCAGATGCCATGTTGCTTTGTGTGAGCGTGCTTAATAATTGTCCCTTCATATCCATGACCTGTATAGTAATATCGCCAATTGAGGCAAGGGAAAATTTGATATTCGTGTTGCCATCAGCAGGGTTGGGATAGTTGCCAAAAAACGTAAGGTCATTCCTGGTGATACCTTTTACAGCAGATGGCGTAACAATGGCTACAACCGGGAAAACAGCAAGGTTGTTGTATAAGGAGTCGTTTTGAGTATAGTTGTCGTACCAGTTGTTATCTGAAGATAAGGTAGCATTCTGTACGTTAATAACAGTATCAACGGTTGTATCTATGTCGCTGATCACTGTATCAATAGAGAAAGCGCCGCCCTGCCTGATGCCATTCCTGGTACATACAAGCCCTAAAGTATCGCCATTGAGCGCGGATGCATTGTAATTGATGCTGTAACCTGCAAAGAAAGAACCACCACTATATGCAGGTGTGGCAAACATAAATCTTTTAAACGTGTCTTTGACAGGGCCTATGCCTAACTGGGTTACAGGAACTGATACTGTGTCCATAGCATAGCCCGGAAAACCATTGTAGCTGGCAGTAGCGGATATTTGCTGGGGGCCACCATTGCTCCATATGGTAAATACTACCCTTTTGGCAGATGCTGGATTTACTTTGCCCGAAAACTCTGCAAATATCCCTATAATACGCACGGCGCTATCGTTTCCATTAATGTTATACCGCTCGGCAAAGGCAAGGTCGTTCCATAGGTTAGTACCGGTAGCATAGCCGCCAGTATCGCCTGCTCCGGCCCGGTATATGGTTAGCGTATCGGTTGGATTTATATTGGCCAGTGTAGTAGTGTCACCTATCGTTGCCGTTCTTGCAGCAGAAGTATGTATTATGCCACCTTCGCTGTTTATGGCTTGTGCCTGAGTGGCTTTCTTTTTCTGTGCAAAACTGCTGAAGCTGATAAGAAAAACTGCTATAAGTATAAATATTTTTTTCATTTCTTGAATATGTATTTGCTGCTAAATTACACTTCCTGCTCCATAGCACTATGTGCGCAGTCATAAAACTCCGTTAATAGTATATTTTAAGGGTTAATAACAATCAAAAATTGTGAGTAATGCCATGATAAATATCTATGGGATGTGTTTAAAAAAGGCGATCCCCGGTGTGAGCCGGGGATCGTGGTATATTTTAAAAAAAGACCGTCATTATTTTGCCACAGTCAGTGTGCTGGCAATACCATCACCATTGCCAGTGCGCACTACATATATGTAGTTGCCGGCAGCCAGGTTGCTGGTAGATACTGGTATTATGTGTTCGCCGGTACCCAGGTTTGCCTGGCTGATGGTGTTAACTGTACGGCCGTTAAGGTCTGAAATGGTAATAGTAACATCGGTAGCCTTAGCCAAAGAGAATTTTATGTTAGTGCCATCAACAGCAGGGTTAGGGTAGTTGCCGAAGAAAGTGAAATCATTCTTTGTGATGCCCTTTACAGAGAGCGTACCGTTGCCGATCTTTACAATAGGGAATATTTCAAGGTTATTAAACATGCGGAACCTGCCCGTCTGGTTATCTTCCCATACGCCGGTAGATAGCTGAGTGACATTTACATCATTAATTAACGTGTCGGTACCAACAATTGTAGCCGCCGCAGATGTGCGCCCGATAGTGTCCCCGCCTAGTGCCGCAAAAGAATAGTTGATCGAATATCCGACGAAAAATGAAGTGCGAAGGAAAGCCGTAGGCGTAGCGAAGAGGTATACATTACCTGTATCAGATGATGTGTCTGATACATCGATGCCAAGAGCAGTTATTGGAATATTAGCTCTTGTAGCCAGTACCGCCGATGGAAGGCCTCCGTAATAGGTGTGTGGCACAGTTCCGAATGCGCTTTTAGCACCTACACTCCATACATTAAATGTAACAGTTTTAGTAGAAGCAGGATTTAGTGTGCCGGTAAAGAAAGAAAACTCACCCAGAACCTTTACAGTGCTATCGCTCGAATCGATATCATAGCGTTCTGCATATGCTTTATCTCCAAACGCGTTGATACCAAAAACATATCCGCTGTCAGGGTTCGATGTTGTATATATCGCGTCAGTATCGGCGTCGGTTATATGACTTAAAATATCTGTGTCGCCAATAGCCGTAGTCCTGGCGGCCGTATTGCTGATCATCGAAAAAGGATTGTCTTTTTTTAGGTGCTTGTATTGCACATTCCATGCATTTTGGGCAAAGGCGCCCATACTCAATCCAATAGTGATGGTAAGTAAAAATAATTTTTTCATGTCTCTGGTTTTTTAATTGGTTTTGAAGTTTTGTTATAAAGGAGTTAGAGTACAAATAACGGACCAGAGTTTAATCAAACTATTTTTTTTACATTTTCATAACAATATTGGAATCTTATCAGGCAGTTATCGATTATGAAAAACCAAATCTGCCAAAACTATGGCCGTAACGGCTTCTATAACTACAGGAACGCGTAGCGCGATGCAGAGATCATGCCTGCCTTTTACCACAAAATCATTGACAGACTGAGTAGCATTATTCCACGTCTGCTGTTGCTGAGGGGTGCTGCTTGTGGGTTTTACGGCTACCTTAAAGTATAATTCATTTCCATTAGTTACACCTCCATTTATGCCACCTGCGTAGTTGGTTTTTGTTTCGCCCTTTTCGTTTATTATGGCATCGTTATGTTTGCTTCCGGTCATCTGTGCAGCGGCAAACCCACTGCCGAACTCTATACCTTTAATAGCTGGGACAGAAAAAAACAGCATGGCTGATCAATGATTCTACGGAATTAAAAAACGGCTCGCCCAGGCCAACTGGTAAGCCTT
>JABDHF010000067.1 GCA_013285595.1 Bacteroidota bacterium | reverse complement strand
CGCTTATGGCCAGACCTCGCTGATCAACGATTCTACGAAGGTGTATAAAGGTGGTTCATACCTGGACCGCGCTTATTTTCTGTCTCCAGGCACACGCCGCTACCTACAGGGTAACTTATCTAAATCTGACATTGGCTTCCGTTGTGTAATGGACCGCCTTGGCAGCCCGGATGGCGACAACCAGCCAGGTGGTAACAACTTCGGTACACAGAAAGGACACAAAAGATAATTATAATAACAGCATTATTGAGGAACCCCTTTCTTAATGGAAGGGGTTCTTTATTTTTACACAAAATCTATTGCCGTGGACATAGCCAGCCTTTATCAATTGTACCTACAACATCCCTCTGTGCAGACCGATACCCGCAAGCTGCAGCCCGGCGACATATACTTTGCGCTTAGCGGTGAAAACTTTGATGGCAATACATTTGCCGCACAGGCACTGGAAAAGGGCGCCAGCTATGCTGTAATTGACAATGCGGCATACGCCGTGAATGACAAGTGTATAGTAGTAGACGATGCACTTGCTACCCTGCAACAACTGGCCAGGTATCACCGGCAACAATTTACCATACCCTTTATAGCTATTACCGGCTCAAACGGAAAAACCACCACTAAGGAGTTGATAGCTACCGTGCTCCGCTCGCGCTTTAAAACATCAGCTACCGAGGGTAACCTGAACAACCATATAGGCGTGCCATTGACACTGCTAAAAATAAAGCCCGGTGCCGAGATGGCCATCATAGAAATGGGGGCTAACCACCTGCGGGAAATAGCAGGATATTGTGAGATAGCACTCCCCACTTATGGCATCATCACCAACTGCGGGAAGGCGCATATAGAGGGCTTTGGTGGCATAGAAGGTGTGCGGAAAGGCAAGGGTGAGTTGTATGACTATCTGAGGGAAAATGACGGCGCTATCTTCCGAAATACAGACCTTGATTACCTGGCGGCTATGGCGCATGAGATAGGGCAGCAGATAACCTATGGCAGCGCTAATGCGGAGTATATGGGCAGGCCGGTGATGAATGGCGCTTTCCTGCAGGTAGCGGTGCTTACGGCAGGTGCGGAAACTATGGTGAGCACCAACCTGGTGGGTGAATACAACTTCCCTAATGTAATGGTGGCGATAGCTGTGGGGCTGCACTTTGGTATTGGTATTGATGCTATAAAGGCGGCCATTGCAGCCTACAACCCCGACAACAGCCGCTCTCAATGGCTGCAAAAAGGCAGCAACCGTATAATACTCGACGCCTACAATGCTAACCCCAGCAGCATGAAGGCAGCCATACTCAACTTTGCAGCCCTGAACCTACCCAACAAACAGCTATGGATAGGCGGCATGAAAGAAATGGGCAGCGAAGAACGCAATGAGCATCTGGAACTGGTAGCGCTCATAGCCCAATACCAATGGAAAGAAGTGATACTGGTGGGTAAAGAATTTGAGGGCATCAGCATGGATTATACATGGTTTGCTAACTCTGCGGATGCTGCGGCTTATATCAAGACTAACCCGCCGGTGGATAGCGCTATACTCATTAAGGGGAGCAGAGGGAGTAAGATGGAGGAAACCCTAAATCCCTAAAGGGACTTCCCCATGTTTATACTTACTCCTGGTACTTTGTGCCGTCTCGGTTTATGCTCCATATAATTCCCGCAGCGTGCTTCAATAGAAGCTTCTATATCCTGAAAAGTAACTCCTTTATCTGCACCGGAATCTATGGCTTTGTTCGTCTTGTCTAATTCTATCAGAAATTGCTTGTTTTTCCACCACTCGGTACTGTTTTGATCAATTTCCAGAATGGCATTTACCCTACACAAAGGATCCTCATCAGCGGTATCTATGTATTTTCTCACTTGTCTGCGCAATATTTCGGTTGCTGTCATACAATAGCCCCTTGTACAAATTTAATGATTTTCTGTGCGTTACCAAAATAGTTGACTGTGGGCATACTTCATGACACTTGGAACATAGAAACATGTACCTTTAGTATATAAGATACCCTATGAAGCGGTTTTTATTTTCATTCATCCTTTTATTCCCTGTCGTTGTACATAGTCAAATCATGAGTCTTTTTGCAGGAGGAGGGGTTGGAGGAGATGGTGTCCCTGCAACTGTTTCTCATATTGACGATGCTGTTTATGGACGTTTCGATAGAGGCGGCAATTATTTTGTTGCTGACCTAAACGGCCACAAGATAAGAAAAATTGATACGTTTGGGATTATTACAACTATTGCCGGGAATGGAATAATGGGAGACTCAGGAGATGGTGGTCCTGCCACTGATGCCAGATTAAACCATCCTCATTCCGTGGCAATAGATAGTGTAGGTAACATTTTTTTTTGTGAAGGTGACGGATCCAGGGTTAGACGGATTGACAAAACCACAGGGATAATCAGCTTAGTTGCGGGTAATGGAACATTGTTGAGTGGAGCAGACGGAGGTCCAGCAACTTCTGCGATACTTTTAGACCCGCTTGATATATGTTTTGATAAGTACGGCAATTTATATATTGCAGAATTTGGAGCTGGAAAAGTTCGCAAAATTAACGCTTCGGGAATTATCACCACATTTGCGGGTACTGGTGCCTCTGGTTACAGTGGTGATGGCGGATTGGCGAACACTTCTAACATAGGTGGTGTTTGGGGGTTATGTGCGGACACTTTGGGAAACATATATATGGCGAGCACTACAAATTCGAGAATCCTTAAGGTAAATACAGTCGGGATAATAACAACAATTGCAGGAAATGGAACTGGTTATTTATATAATGGAGATGATATACCTGCTACTGTTGCTAACATTGATCCCTATCAAATAACACTAGATGATAGCGGTAATTTATTCATAGGTGAATTTCATAATTACAGGGTTAGAAAAGTAGATCCTTCAGGCATTATTCATACTGTTGCCGGAAATGGCTTACCAGGTCATACTGGTGATGGCGGCCCAGCCACGGCTGCAGAGTTTAATTATCCTAGTGGAATTGCTTTTGATGATTGTGGCAACCTATATATCGACGAAACAAACGGTATGGTACATAAGGTTGACTTAGGTACCTCCGTCACCCCTTCTGTGAGCATATCCGCTAGCGCGGCAGGCACGGTCTGTGCGGGTACACCTGTTACTTTTATCGCTGCTATAGTAAATGGCGGCACACTGCCCGCATATCGCTGGTATAAGAATGGTGTTGTTGTTACTGGGGCTATTGGCAGCACTTATACCTTTGCACCAGCCAATGGCGATTCTGTAAGTTGTATGCTTACCAGCAGCATCCATTGTGTTACCCCGCGCACTGCCGGCAGTAATGTGCTGCATATGGTAGTAACCCCGTCGGTTACGCCTGCTATATCTATTGCTGCAAGCGCTGGGACTACTGTTTGCGCAGGCACACCAGATACTTATAGTGCTACTATTAGTGGTGGTGGCACCTCACCGGCTTATCAGTGGTATAAGAATGGTGCAGCAGTTGTTGGCGCTACCAGCGGTACTTATACATACACACCTGCTGATGCTGATTCTATACGGTGTGTGCTTACCAGTAGCGCTGTTTGTTCTGCACCTGCCAGCATAAGCAGTAGTAGTATACATATGGTGGTGAATGCAGTGATCATGCCCTCCATCGGCATTTCTGTTGCGCCTGGCACCGCAGTATGTGCGGGTACGGGTGTAGTATTGAATACAACCACCACAGGTGGCGGCGCGTCGCCAGTTTATCACTGGTATAAAAATGGCCTTATTATTCCCGGCGCTACCGGCAGCACTTATGCCTATACACCGGCAAATGGCGATGTGGATAGTTGTGTGCTCACAAGCAGTAATACATGCGCAGTGCCGGCAACCGTGGGCAGTAATACTATACATTTTGTTGTAAACCCCGTAACTGTACTTGCCATAAGCATCGTAGCTGCTCCGGGCGCTACAGTATGTGCAGGTACAGCAGTGGTATTGAATACTGCCACCACAGGTGGCGGTGTATTGCCCGCTTACCAGTGGTACAAAAATGGCGTTGCTGTTGCTGGCGCTACAGGCAGCTCTTATACCTGTACACCGGCAGATGGCGACGCTGATAGTTGTGTGCTCACCAGCAGCGCTGCATGTGCCGTGCCGGTAGCTGTGGGCAGTAATACTATACATTTTGTTGTAAACCCGGTAACTATACCTGCCATAAGCATTGTAGCCATTCCCGGGGCTACTGTATGTGCGGGCGTACCGGTCAGTTATTTTTCAACTATCGCCAGCGCAGGCTCTTCGCCTGCCTATCAATGGGTGGTTGATGGTGTGCTAGTGCCCGGTGCTACATCAGCCACGCATACCTATGTGCCGTCCGATGGTGATTCTATAAGGTGTGTGCTCACCAGCAGCGATGGTTGTGCCGCGCCCTCTGCTATTAGCAGCAACAGTATAGATATGACGGTGCATCCATTGGTTGTACCGTCACTCAGTATCATTGCGAGTCCGTCAGATACCGTTTGTACAGGCACGCCCGTTGTGTTTTCAGCTACAGCGTCAAATGGCGGCACTGCGCCTGGGTACGAGTGGATAAAGAATGGCGCCATAGCCGGTGCGTCTGTTGCTACTTATACTTACACACCCGCCAATGCCGACTCTGTGCGCTGCATACTTAGCAGCAATGCCGAATGTGCTACGCCAACTACTGTAAGCAGCGCTACAATAACCATGGTGGTTGATACTTTTATTATACCCACTATCAGCATATCAGGAATTACCACAGCGTTTGCCGGCACAACTGTCACCGTCACTGCAACGGTAGCCGGTGCAGGTAGTAGCTACGTTATTAATTGGTATGACGATGGCATATTGTTCAGCTCCACAACCGGGCCAACTACTACCTTTATCAAAACCGCCAGCCTAGACACCATCACGGGTACTATCGTACCTACATCTCCTGGTTGCTACGACTCTGCTACCTCTACAGTCTTCACTGTAGTTACTTCAGATGCGGGTGTTGCTGCTATAACTTCACGATCATCTTTATTCATTTACCCTAATCCCGCCATCAGTGCGCTAACCATTACTTCTACCAATAAGATAACAAGCGTAGCCATCAATAACCTAATAGGCCAATGCGTATATAGCAGTTATTGCAATAGTGAAAAGGTACAGGTAGATGTGTGTACCTTGCCTACAGGTGTATACTTTGTAAAAATAAATGGGAGTGAGGTGAGGCGGTTTGTGAAGGAATAAGACCGTGCAGTTCACCAGTTCTTCGACATCTTTATTACTTCTTCGTGGGTATAAGATTCCCCTTTGGCCACTTCAGCCATAGCCTCATCAATGTCCTTATTGTATTCTTCAAGGTTAGTGTGCTCCGCATTCTTATCCCTATCTATGTTTTCCTCTTGCATACACCTGTTATTTATACAAAAATAATACAGTCACCCTACTCCTCATAAATCTTAAAATGCGTCCGCTTGAGGTCCATTTTAGTGATGGGCATTACTACCATGGGTATCTTTTCGGTGCGGGTTTCGCTGGTATCGAGGCCAAAGGATTTGTCGTCGGAGAGGGATAGGTGCTTGAGGAAGAAGTAGCTGTTGAGTATGAAGCCATCGGTGCCTTTAAATTCATTGTCGGTAGAGAGGAAGGTTTCCAGTATCACAAATACTACATCGGCCGCCAGGTGGTGCTTGCTCGCTGCCTGGTATGGGTTTACAATGTCTATTTCGTGGTGTTCCACCATTTCCTGCACCACTTTGCGCATCATCAGGTTGATGCGTGGCTGCACACGGAAACCCAGGCGGAATTCCACCCTGATCACCTTGTCTTTCTTCAGCTCTTCTACAGAGTATTCCATGGTGTAAGGCTCATCGGTACGCTCTACATGCACAAACCAGTAAAAGTCGGCGCGCTTGGGCTTTCGGCTGAAGATGGAATAGATGATGCGCTCTTCTACCTGGAAGGTATTGTTGGCTTTGGTAAGGTATATGGCATGCGTGGCAAACTTGGTAATGGTCTTATCCTTGCTCAGTTCATCGAGCAACTGTATGTAGTCTTTCATGCTCACAAACGTGAGGAAGCGATTGGTGATCTTGCGCGCACGGTACCACACATACATGGTGAAGATGAGGCCTATTTCAAACACGAGGAAGAACAACCGCTTCACGATCTTCACGGCATTGGCTACGAAAAACGAGAACTCTACTGATACGAATACCACCACTATTATCGCTACTATCCATAGCGGATAGTGCTTTACATACCGCATAAAGTAGTACACGAGTATAGTGGTCATGAGCATAGCTATGGTGATAGAAAAACCATAAGCCGCCGTCATAGCCTCTGATGTTTTAAAGTACAGCACCACGAGTATACAGCCTACGCAGAGTATCCAGTTGATGCTGGGTATGTATATCTGGCCGCGTACAGTAGTGGGGAATTTTACGCGCACTTTTGGCCAGAAGTTGAGGCTTATGGCTTCGCTGATAAGCGTAAACGAACCGCTTATCAATGCCTGGCTGGCGATGATGGTGGCAGCAGTGGCCAGTATCACCGCAGGCAGCTGGTAACCATGGGGCACTATGGCAAAGAAAGGGTTGATGTCGCCGAGGTTCTGTTTATGCTGCAGCAGCACCCATGCGCCCTGGCCCAGGTAGTTGAGCACCAGGGTAGTCTTTACAAATATCCAGCTTACCTGTATATTCTTACGGCCGCAATGGCCAAGGTCGGAGTATAGCGCTTCAGCACCTGTAGTACACAGGAATACCGCGCCCAGCAGCCAGAACCCTTTGGGGTGCTGGGTAAGCAGCTGCATACCATATACAGGGCTCAGCGCTTTGAATATCTGTGGGTATTGAATGACCTGGTTGATGCCCAACACACCCAACGTCAAAAACCACAGGAACATAATAGGGCCAAAAGCCCCGCCTACCACCTTTGCCCCAAAACGCTGAAAGATAAATAGCAGCACCAGTATACCCAGCACCAACCCCATAACCAGGTGGTTGCCCGGAACAATATAGCGTTCCAGGCCCTTCACACCGTTAAGGCCTTCTATAGCAGAGGTAACCGATATAGGCGGGGTAATAATGCCATCGGCCAGTAGCGTACCGGCGCCTATCATGGCGGGGAACATCAGCTTTTTGCCATAGCGGCGCACCAGCGCATAGAGCGAGAAGATGCCACCCTCCCCCTTGTTATCAGCCTGCAGGGTGATGAGAATATATTTAAAAGTGGTTTGCAGGGTCAGTGTCCAGAATACGCAGGATATGGCGCCAAGTACGAGCTCTTCAGTTGCGGAGCCTCCTTCTTTGAGTATGGTCTGGAAAGTGTAAAGGGGTGAAGTACCTATATCGCCGAAGATGATGCCTAGGGTGATCAAAAGCCCCGCAAAGGAGACTTTTCTAAAGTGGCCAGCGTCCATTATATGCCTGTTTATTAGGCGGCGCAAAGTTAGAGCGCAGTTCGTTCATAAAAAATTAATCTTTAAAATAAATGGTGCATTCTTAAACCAAGGCTACAGAACCGTTCATGGAAAGGCATTGCGGTATGCGCCTGTTCAATATCTTTGACCTCCTTACAAAACCAACCGGCCATGAAGTCTATACAAAACATACATCCCGTATTCTTTCTTATCGTAGCTACATTGCTTGAGGTGTGTGGCGATGCTATTATACGCACTTCTATATACAATCATTCCGGCGCAATGAGGGTTGGGCTGATGGTGGCTGGCATGCTGCTATTGTTTGGCTATGGTTTTTTCCTGAACCTAGCTCCCGTAGAATTTGGTAAAGTGGTGGGGCTTTACATAGCTACTCTTTTTATCGTGTGGCAGGTGATCAATTACGTTGCTTTCCGCAGCATACCCTCACTGCCCATTCTTACCGGCGGAGCCATGATAATAGCAGGAGGGCTGATCATCACTTTTTGGCAACCGAAATGATTCGGAAACCATTGGCACGATATTTATAATTCTAATGACTAACCTTTTGTGAAATATTGACAATCATTACCGTATGTAGTTTTTACATACAAGCGCGATACAGTATATTAGGCCACAGAAGGGTTTTGCCGGTAGCATTAATGACAGCTAAAATTGTAATTCTGTGTCAGATGAAGCATTATTAGAAGGCCAGGCTACCAAGGAGCTGAATACTGCATTGGTGTTCAGCCACTTACCTGGCTATGCAAGTTTTATTAAAGAGAGTTATCTTATACCTTATATACAGGAGCAGATCGTTATTTCGCGCCAGATAAACCTGCCTATGCTTAAGTATTTTGCCGGCATACCAGACGATGAGCTGATAGCCATGTCGGTAACATCAAACAGGGAATTCCTCACTTATGCCGAAGAGAACAAGCTTAGCGAACAAATAAAGAAGTCGCTTGAGGTATGGAAGTCTGACCAGCTTGGGATCATAAAGCGTGATGAAGTAACTGCTGAAGACATAACCCTTGCTGGCTACATGCGCAAAAAGGCGATGCTAAAGTTCCTGCCGTCTTACACCACCGATGTTTTTGAAGCCATAGAAATAGCCAAAGAAATAGATGCTTATACCGTAGCCAGCGAAACGGCTGCAACCAACATCTATATACAGCTGCTGAAAAACCGCATTGCCGACCAGGCATTTTTTGCAGACATCATAGCTACTACCACGCCGGGGCTTAATTACGTATTTGACATCGTTAACTACAAGCTCCGGTATACCAATAAAAATTACCTAAAGTTTTTCGGCCGCAACTTCGATGAGCTGGCGGAAATGGGGCGTACACTACTAGATAATGTGATACACCCCGATGATATAGAAGTGACGCTGGATGGCAACAAGCAGTGCACTGCGGCTGCGGATGGCGATGTAATATCGTGGGAATACAGGCTCAAAGGAACTGATGGTAATTACTACTGGATGCGCAATTACGCATCGGTATTCAAAAGGGATGCACAGGGTATTCCGCAAGAGATAGTAGGTATAATACTGGATGTTGATACGGAAAAACGAACCGGCGATAAATTGCTGCTGCGTGAAAAACAATTGCTCGATGCACAGGCGCAGGCAAAGCTGGGCAGTTTTGAGCTTGATGTAGTAACAGGAAAGATGGACGTGACACCGCAATTCAAAGAGATCTACGAATTGTCTGACTTCAACCTCTATACACTTATAGATCATGTACACCCGGCAGACCGCAACCGAGTAAACGATAACAGGGATAAAGCGATAGCGGAAGATGGCATTTATGATAATGAATACCGCTACCAGATCAATGGCAAGGAAAAAGTGATCTGGTCGCGGGGAACTATCACTTATAAGGATGGCCGTAAGATAATGAACGGAACTGCTATGGACGTGACCACACGCCATAAAATGATAGACGACCTGGTGCAAAGCCAGGAATTATACCGGCAGGCACAAAAAATAGCTAATATCGGCAACTGGTCCTGGAACCTGGAAACAAATGAGGTACGGTGGTCTGACGAGCTCTTTCACATATATGAAATGGAACCTGGCGACGGAAACGTGCAGCCAAAAGATACGCGCGCTTTTCGCCACCCGGATGACATAGCAAGGGTAGATGATGAAATGCAAACGCTGACGGACCTGCATATACCCAGCGACTATAACTTCAGGATCATACTGCCAGGGGGGCGCATCAAACACCTAAACGTGAAAGGCGATGTAGCCCGCAACGACCAGGGAAAGGTAACCGACATGTTTGGCACGGTGCAAGATATTACGGAGAAGCAATCCCTGATAGAGAAGCTGCAGGAAAGCGACCTGCTGTTTAAACAGGCGCAAGAACTATCTCGGCTGGGCAACTGGACGTGGGACCTGGCGACCGGCAACATCACCTGGTCGGACGAGCTGTATAAAATATATGGCATGGAAGTGGGGTCGGAAATTAACTTTGAGGAGATCATAGCTTACAACGATGTGCCCGATGTGGTTTCTATAAAGAACACACTGAGAACGGCTAAAGAAACACTGCAGCCGTCAGATACTTATTATCACATAACCCTGAAGGATGGCACCAGGAAAGTACTGCATGCAAAAACGGAAACTATAGCCAATGCAGGTGAAGCCAGCAAAATGGTGGGCACTATACAAGACGTGACCGACAAACAACTGCTGATAGAAAAGCTGCAGGAAAACGACGAACTCTTTAAGCAGGCGCAGGCACGCACACACATAGGTAACTGGACGTGGGATATACCGGCAAATAAGGTAACATGGTCGGACGAGATGTACCGTGTATATGGGCTGGAACCGCAAAGTGAAGAAGTGAGCTATGAGACCTACATAGCCCACATACACCCCGACGACCGGGATAACAGGATAAAACAGGTGCAGGAGGTATTTGAGACCGGCCTACCCGAAGATCATCATTACCGAATTATTACTCCAGCAGGGGAGGTAAGAATACTGCATACCAAAAGCGAGCTGCAATACGACAAGAATGGCGTGCCAGCAAAAATGACGGGCACCTGCCAGGATGTGACCGAGAAACAGCAATTGATAGAGCAACTGCAAAACAGCGACGGGCTATATCAGCAGGCGCAGGCCATAAGCCATATAGGTAACTGGAGCTGGGACTATGAGACAAAAAAAATGAAGTGGTCGGACGAACTGTACCACATATACGAGATAGAACCGCAAAGCCTGGACACAAGCGCTATAACTGCACAGTATAATCATCCTGAAGACGATGAGATGGTGAGGCAAAGCCTTCGGAATGCTATAGAACACCAGGAACCATTCGATTTCAATTACCGCATTGTTTTAAAAGACGGCAGAATGAAAACGCTGAATGCGCGTGGCGAGATAAAGCGTAATAGCATACCCAGGTCATTTAACATATATGGCACGGTGCAGGATATTACGGAGCAGAAAAATACAGAACGCCAGCTTAAAGAATACCAGGAATTTATAGAGAAGATCACTGATGTTACGCCATCTATTATCGCCTCTTACAATATCCATACAGGGCGGTTCAGCTTTATTAATGATGCTGTGGAAAAACTGCTGGGCTACGCGCCTGCTAAAGTGATGGAAGAAGGTGTACCCTTCATGTCGTCGATAATACACCCCGACGATGCTGCTGCATTGATGGAGAAAAATGCCAGGGCGCTGGAAGAAGCTAACCAGGCGCCGCACAATGGAGATGAACCGGTAGTAGAATTTAAATACAGGATGCAGAATGCAGCCGGCGAGTATCGCTGGTTTCATACCTACGGTACCATCTTTGAGCGCAATGAGAAAGGCATGGTGGACAGCGTGCTGAATATATCGGTAGATATTACCGACCAGGAAGTTGTGGAGCAGGCGCTATACCAGAAAAACCTGCAACTGCAGCAATCGAACACCAGCCTGGAAGAGTATGCCTATGTGGCCAGCCATGATCTTAAAGAGCCGTTGCGTAAAATATCTACCTTCAGCGATCGCATTCTTACTACTCAATACAATACTCTAAATGAAGAAAGTAAGGTCTACTTCAACAAGATAATCATAGCAGCCAACAGGATGCAGAAGATGATCAATGACCTGCTTTCTGTATCTACCATACTGGGCAATAATGCTTATGAGGCTAGTGATCTGAATATTATATTAGCGGAGGCGCTACAACCACTGGATCATAAACTGGAGGAAAGTAAAGCGGTGATCGAGTCTGGAAATCTACCGGTGGTATCGGTAGTGCCATCGCAGTTCCGGCAGTTATTCCAGAATCTTGTAGGCAACTCGCTAAAGTTTGCGAAGCAAGGCGTGCCGCCGCATATTAAGCTTTCATCTAAAACAGTAAGCGCTAAAGAGGTAGAACAATACAACCTGACGAAAGCTAAAAAATATCTGCAAATAGAAATAGAGGACAATGGAATAGGGTTTGATAACCAGTATGCGGGAAAGATCTTTGCCATCTTCCAGCGGCTGCATGGCAAAACAGAATATGACGGTACCGGTATAGGCCTGGCCATATGCAAAAAGGTAGTGGAAAACCACGGTGGTGGTATGACAGCCTATGGAGTTCCTGGCAAAGGAGCTACCTTTACGATCATTATACCGGTATAAAATATTTTAGGTTGACAACTATAATAGTTATATTTGGAAGAATAATCAGCCAGTCAAAAAAACTATCCCGTAAATGAAACATTCCGTTTTTATTGTAGATGATGACCCCGACGACAGAGAGTCAATACGCGACGCTTTTTTAGAGAACAAGCATAACCAGGACTATGTATTTATGCACAACGGCGACCAGCTGATAGGGCATTTTACAGATGCGGTGGCAAAAAAACATCCTTCACTTATACTGCTGGATCTGAACATGCCCGGCAAGGATGGCAGAGATGTGCTGAAAGAAATAAAAAGGAATGAAGAGCTCAGGCCTATACCGGTAATTGTGATCACTACCTCGTCATCAGAAAAAGACAGGGAGATATCTTACCGTTTGGGCGCTAATTGCTTTGTTACCAAGCCGAATTCTTACCAGGAGCTTGTAGATATAACTGACTCCATTGCCAAGCTGTGGTTTTAATATAACTACCTCATAAATTATTGAACCGGCTCTAGTGGCCGGTTTTTTCTGTAAGAGAAGCAAAGCACACGCCCAGAGTTTGTCGATTTTTAGATAATTTTGTTAGAGCCATATTTGGCGTAAATACTATTTTAATAAATCATCTTATGGTACGTACTATCATCACCATTATTATCGGGGTAGCCTACCTCAGTGTATACAGCATATATCCCGGTGCCACCTGCACACTATCAAGCGGGTGCTGAAAATGGTCCAGGTAGGTATGGTAATAGTCTTCTACGAAGCCGCTCACCAGTAGCAAATATTTTACGTGCAGGCTGTCAAATACCTTTTTATTCACGTCCATAGGGTATTGCCAGGCGTGTATCATGCAGCGTTTGTTAGTATAGAGCGTAATGAGGCGGGGCCTTGCACAGAGTACGATGTCACTGTCGCTGATGTGGGTGATAAGGTAGTTAAATGCCTGCTTGTCGGTTGTTGTGGGTACATAACCACTTACAGGCTGCGCTGTGCTTTTTAGATATCTGCCACCGGCTACAATATATATGACGGCCATACATAGGCCAATGTACAACGGCTTTATGGTGGTGACAGCAGGTAATATACGCCTCAGTGCTACATAGCAATAGTAGAAGACTATGGCGATAGCCGGCAGGAAATAGCGAAGGTCGTGAATGGGATAGTATAGCACAAGGCCGCAAACCAGCACAAAGAAAATATCATCGAAAGACAAACGGCGGGCAACAGATATGATGAACCCGATAATGCAAAATACAAGCCCACAGTTTTCCATTACGGTAACCATGGCGGTGCGGATGCTTTTATCAGTTTCGTAATGAAAGAAGTTGGTGATGGATAATAGCAGGAAACTAATGTTATCGCGCACTATGGTGAGCAGGCCTTTTTGCAGGGTGATGCCAAGGAAATCGATATAAAACCCTGTAGCGCTATGTGGAGCATAGAATACTACCCTGCTGATGAAAGCTGTGAGCAGTAACGTACCTGCCACTACATACAGTGATGGCAGTTGCAGCAACAACTTCGCCGGGAAACTTTTTTGTTTGCGCCAGGCTTTTGTTACTGCCATACCGCCCCAGGTCAGCTCTGCAAATACCAGCAATATCGACTGGGTGCGGATGAGTATGGCCATTGCTGCAAAGAGTATGAGCAACGCTATGCGCCGTGAGCTGAAATTTTCGGCCTGCCGGGTGATAAGGTAGAACATTACGAATAACAGGCTGGGTACATCGGCCAATACAGATTGCTTCAGATCTATCATGACACCGCTGTAGGTGATGAGCAATGCCATAGCCATAGCTGCTACTGTGCCGGCATACTTGCTGAAATAAGTAAAAAAGCAGAGCAACAGGCCCACTGCCAGCATTGTATTGAAGTAGCACATGGGTAAGATCTCTATGCCCCATAGCTTTACCACGGGCGCCAACAGCAACGGAAAGCCCGGCGGGTATTGCGGCGGGGAATAACAATTGTTCCAGGCGTTAAATACGTAGTTGGACAGGTAGTAGGGTTTGCCAGCAGCAATGTTCTGAGCTTCTTTTATATACTGCGCATAGTCGTCGCCACCACCGGAATGACTGTTGTGCATGTTCAGGAAGAACAAAGGTATTGATGCCAGCAGCAACAAGAGATAAGGCCAATATTTGGACGAGGTAAGCGGCATACTTGCTTTAGTTACAGGCCATTTGTACTGACGATGCAGTTTCGGCTAAAGCCTGTTTATTGTTTCATTGTTGACCCCGACCTAAAGGCCGGGCTACTAAAAATAATGTAACATAGCTACCCAAATGGTATTAACCGATAAATGTAATGAATATGGGCCGATTGTTCCCATATTCATAGATCAGCGTATACTTACTTTGCCGGCTCTATAAATATTTGCCGGATGCGGGGAAATTCCTCTTTGATGGCCGTGGTGATGCGCTCTATGGCCGAGGTAATCTGCTCTGTAGTGAGGTCTTTTTTGAATACGGCTATTAGCTGCAGCAGAATTTCGTCGGGGGCCATATACATGGAGAAGTGCTTTTTTATCTTAATAATTGCTTCATCGGCCTCGGCTATGGACACCACTTTGCGCTGGGTTTTGCGGCTGGTGGTCTCGCCCATGAGCAGGCTTTTGCTTTCGCGGACCAGCAGTGCGGAAATGCCAATGAGGATCAGTCCGATAAGCATAGATGCGCCACCATCGAAATAGGGGTTATGAAACAGCCTGCCAAGGTATACGCCAAGAAAGGCGATGAGAAGGCCCAGCACGTCGCCTACATCGCCAAGCAGCACAATGAAGGTAGATGGATCTTTGCTGTCGAGTACGGCTTTCAGGAATGGTATATCGCCACGCTGCTTGTTAAAGGCTTTTAATGCGGCTATGAGCGAAATGATGTTAAACCCAAATGCTATGGCTAGTATAGCATAGTTCCATGTGGCGCTGCCTTTAAACTCAGGATTGCTGAGGCGTTGCACACCTTCGTAAAAGGAGATACAGCCACCCATGAGGAAAATGATAAGCGATACCACGAACGACCAGAAATATAATTCCTTGCCATAACCAAAGGGGCGGTCTTCATCGGGTTTTTTCTTACTCGTCTTTATACCCCAGATGAGCAGCACCTGGCTAATGGCGTCGATGACAGAATGCACAGACTCGGATATCATAGACGAACTGCCGGTAACGCCTGCTGCAATAAACTTGGATATCGCGATAATGATATCGACAGCAAGCGAGATATAGATAAATAACCGGGACTTCATGACTACCACTATAGCCTAAAGAATCATGCCCAAACGTCTGAATTACCTCTGCAATTCTGGTGTTACTTAATAGGAGAAGATTTATCATTCTTCTTTATTCCCACGCTATTAGTGTCGTTACCATCGTCTTTAGCTGTTTCGTAGTCCTCTTTCTTTTCCAGGTCGTCTTCGTCGCCCATGGGCTTTTGCCTGCTCGATGGCAGTGCTTCCTGTACGGGCTTGTTATTGTTCTCTTTGTTTTTCGGCAGCGCTTTCTTTTCGGTTTTCATGAGCATGCAGTTTTACTGGTTGCCTTAAAATCTGTGCCATGCGAAAGAATTTAATACTGCATAGGCATTTAACACAGACATATGACATGGGGGTGCGAACCTACGCCCCGTATGTGCTGCTGTGGTGGTTAGCGCTGCAAAGCTTTTGCTCCTGCGAAGCAATGGTATGTGGTTGCACCTGATTTTATAGCCTGGCCTGCATGATTTATGCCGGCAGATCGTAGCTGAACTCGTAGTTGTGCTTAC
>JABDHF010000066.1 GCA_013285595.1 Bacteroidota bacterium | reverse complement strand
TTAGAAAAACAAACATTTTTTTAACACATTTTGTACACCAAATGGTTAAACTACATCTGTAAAGCCGATGTATTTCTACGCTGATGATGTTTTTATGTTAGTTTTGCAGCAGGTCTGTATTCAATCTCCTCCTGCTTATGTCACAAGCGGCAAACCCGCGCCAATACATTATTAGCTTTATATTTATAGGCGTAGCGTCTGTGATATTGCTGCGGCTTTTTTTTCTGCAGAATTTCGAAGCCAAGTACAAGATATTAGCTAATGATATTGCCATTTATAAAAAAGTGGTGTATCCGCCGCGGGGCGTGGTTTACGATCGGAAAAATAAGGTTATGTTGTCTAACAGCCTTGTGTATGACCTGATGGTAACGCCGCATAACATTCCCAAAACATTTGATACCGCCCAGTTTTGTGCTGCACTGGATATCGAAAGGTCTACCTACAATTTAATCATGAAGCGGGTACAGGAGCGTAATATAGATGTGCGTCAGAGCTCGTTTATGGAGCAGCTAAGCCAGGAACAAACCGCGAGGTTCCAGGAAAATGCTTACTTGTTTACCGGCTTCGAATTGGTAGAGCGTAATATAAGAGAATACGAAAATGCAAGTGCAGGTATAGTGTTGGGGTATATTGGTGAAGTATCTCCAGAGATGCTTAAAAAATCAAGATATGAAAGCTATAGACAAGGCGACTACGCGGGGCTAAGCGGGCTGGAACTACAGTATGAAGAAGTGCTGCGTGGGCAACGTGGTGTGCACTACCTGGAAAGAGATAAATTTAATCGGCCAAGAGATCCATTTAAAGGTGGCATACTGGATAGCCAGGAAATATCGGGCAAGTCGCTTGACCTTTACCTGGATGCAGAACTGCAAGCTTATGCAGAAAAGCTGATGGCTAATAAAATAGGCAGCGTGGTAGCCATAGACCCCAAAACAGGTGGCATACTGGCTATGGTGAGCAGCCCCACTTACGACCCCAACCTGCTAAGAGGCAAGGAGCGCGCCAGGAACTACGCAACCTTATACCGGGAGCCGACGCGACCGTTATTTAACCGGGCAACGCAGGCTACTTATCAGCCGGGGTCTACCATTAAGCCTATGACCGGGCTTGTGGCGCTGAGTGTAGGTGCCATTACACCGTCTTTTGGGCTTGCATGCTACGGCAGCTATAATTATTGCGGACGGTCTATTGCGTGCGAACATAAAGACGCGGGCCATGCTGCTAACTTCCGGTTGGCGCTGGCACACTCCTGCAACTCGTATTTCTGTCATATCTTCAGGCTCACAGTCGATTATAAAAACTTTGGGAGCGTGAAAACCGGTTTGCAGATCTGGCACAATTACTTTCATAATTTCGGCTATGGCAGGCAAACGGGAATAGATCTTCCGTTTGAGGGCAGGGGATTACTGCCCGATTCAGCATATTATAATAACCGCTATCATTTCAACTGGAATTCTTGCACGGTCGTATACGTAGGCATGGGGCAGGGAGAGCTGGCGCTTACACCCTTGCAAATGGCAAACGGCATGTGTATAATAGCCAATAAAGGCTATTACTACACTCCGCACTTTGTAAGGGCTATAGGTAAAAATGAGAACGACAGCATACTGCTGAAATATCATGAAAAGCATAAGGTGCTGGATATACCAGACACTACCTTTAGCGTAGTGCAGCAGGCTATGCAGGATGTGGTGGAAAGTGGCACCGCCGAAGGCGCCAAAATAGAGGGCATAACCATATGTGCGAAAACCGGTACTGCCGAAAATAAAGCGATAGTAAACGGCGAAGTGATAAAAATGGCTAACCACTCCATGTTTGTAGCATTTGCACCACGCGAAAACCCGAAGATCGCTATAGCGGTTGCCATAGAAAATGCAGGCTTCGGAGCTACCTGGGCGGCGCCTATTGCCAGCCTGCTGATGGAGAAATACCTGAAAGACAGTGTGTCGGTAAAAAGGAAGGCTATGGAAGATAAAATGCTTAATGCCCACCTGGTAAATAAGTATGTTTATACCATTGACTCTGTGCTAAGGCTGCACGATGCCCAGGTTTACCAGGCAAAAATGGACCGTAAGTATATCCAGGATAGTATAAAGCAGGCTACCGACTCAACTATGTTTATAAGATGGGTGGATAACAGGTTGAGAGGGGTAAGGAATACAAAAAAGTCGTAAGTAATAAAAAATAAAATTGTGAGCTCATTAAGAAAGGCATTGTTTTACAGGATAGATGGCGTGATACTGCTGCTGTATGTGCTTCTGGTGGCAGTAGGTATCACCGCTGTATTTTCTGTGGAGCATCGCACCACCGATGTATCGCTCATTATGATGAATAAAAGCTACATGAAGCAACTGGTGTGGTTTGGCTATTCCCTCCTCCTGGGGTTCATTATTTTGCTTACAGATAGTAAGTTTTTTTCCTCGTTTGCATTCCTTATTTATACAGCTGCTCTGGCGGTGCTTGTCGTCACTATTTTTGCCGGGGTCGATGTAAAGGGTTCGCGATCATGGCTGGGAGTAGGCAGTTTTCGTTTCCAGCCCGGGGAGGTGGCTAAAATATTCACCGCGCTTGCCTTGGCTAAATTCCTCTCTCTTCCGGAAACTAATTTCAAAACACTAAAGCACCGGCTTGTAGCTGTGGCAATAGCACTCACGCCCGCAGTGCTCATCTTGCTGCAAAAGGAAACAGGGCTTGCGCTTGTCTACTTCTGCTTTTTCCTGGTAATGTACAGGGAGGGGTTGCCAAACGCCGTGCTGGTCATTGGGTTCTCTGTTGTAGCCCTGGTATTAGCTACGCTGCTTGTAGAGCGCAGGCTGCTCTTTGTAATACTCACAGCACTGGCAATACTGATAGGTGTTCTTTTGAGAAACACCATATTGAGAAGGTGGGTGCCGCGAGTTATATTAATAGGCATATGGCTTTTTTGTATGCTGTTTTCGCAAGTGGCTGTGCCATTTGCCTTCAAGCATGTGTTGGCGCGCCACCAGATAGACCGTATCTACTCTACACTGGGCAAAGAGGTGCCAGATGAATACGACAAAACACTGGTTGCCGGTGAAGAAAAAAAAGGCAACAGCTCTGAATACAATGTATTGCAGTCTAAAATAGCTATAGGCTCCGGCGGCTTCTGGGGTAAGGGCTTTTTGAATGGCACTTCTACCAAAAACCAGTTTGTGCCGGAGCAGAACACCGACTTCATTTTTTGCGCCATAGGGGAGCAGTTTGGTTTTGTCGGCAGTGCCGGGTTGGTGATATTGTATATATCGCTCATGCTGCGTATCATATTCGTAGCCGAGCGGCAACGTTCTGTATTTACGCGGGTGTATGGTTATTGCGTGGCCTCCATCCTGTTTTTCCACTTTGCGGTGAATATATCTATGACCATTGGGCTGATGCCAGTAATAGGTATTACCTTGCCATTCCTTAGTTATGGAGGTTCTTCGCTGCTTGCTTTCAGTATCCTTATTTTTATCCTGGTCCGCCTGGATGCAGACCGGCAGGCGATGATACGGTAAACCCAAAACCCCAAAAGGGTTCTCTCTTGTTCAACTGCAAACTACGAGGGTCGGATCATGCGATCTCCTTGCAAGACGAACACGGTTTCCTCAAACGCAATCTGCCTTATGCTATTATCCTTTTATCCTGTTTCAGAAAGCAGTAATTTTGCAGTATGGCTACGATCTTTCCATTATCAGAGGGCGTTTTTACTGTTGGGCACGATAAGTTGTTTACTCCTTTTAACCTGGGAACAGACGAGCTGAATGACCGCTCCATAGGTTCATTGCTGATAGAGGTGCAGCCTTTTTTGGTAGTTACAGATAAAGATGTGATCATTTTTGATACCGGGCTGGGATTCCATAATAGCGACGGCACGCTGAAAATACATAGTAACCTGCGCGACCACGGCTATGAGCCAGGAGATGTGACTAAAGTACTGATGTCGCACCTGCACAAAGACCATGCAGGCTGCCTTACCTATGCCGATGACAACGGATTAGTAAAAACCACTTTCCCCAACGCAGACTATTACATTTACCGGGCCGAAGCTGATTATGCGCTAAAAACAGGCTATCCCTCTTACCACCCTGAAGATATTGAACCTTTACTCTCATCGTCGCAGGTAAAATGGCTCGATGGCGAAGAGGGAATAATAGATGGCTATATTCGTTTTATGCACTCAGGCGCGCACTGTCCGCAGCATATTGTGTATCTAATAGAGGATGGAACAGGCAAAATATTCTATGGGGGAGATGAGGCGCCACAACTAAAACAAATGCTGATAAAGTACGTAGCCAAGTACGACTATGACGGTAAAAAAGCCATGGAACTACGGGCTAAATATGCAGAGCAGGGCAAGAGAGAAGGGTGGCAATTCCTGTTTTATCACGATGTAAAAAGTGCAATAGCGGTATTGTAATTAACGCCCGTTTCGTCGCTGTAGCCTGCCGCCATTGTTCTGGTGTTGCTTCAGGCGCTGTACCAGTATTTGCTTAAACTCGCGCTCAGACCTGTTAAGATCTGCAAGTTGCTGGGGAGTAATGATCTTTAAGAAACGCTCGTTATACTTACGCTTTATGTCTATTACATCGGCCTGGTAATCCAGGTTGTCATCAATCGCCTGCAGTGCCGTGGCATCATCAGACTCTGCGGGGTTCACTCCCCCATATTTACTGAAATAATTGTGGCGGGTAGCCCTGATCTCGTTATCGTATTCGTTATAAAGAGGTACAAAATTGCCTGCCTGCTCTTCTGAAAGGCGAAGCCTGTCGGTGATATAGGCCATTTTAGCAGCATGAATACGCTCCATAGGCTGGCCCGGCTGCGACCATGCGCATGTGTATGTGATAACTATAACTATTGCAATTAAAAATACTCTCACTATCCTTTTCATAAACTCTATAACATTTTCAGGCATGCCTGTTCACATCTCATATTATTCAGTCTGGTCCCAGCCTGTTTCGTTGAGGTACTGGATAATATCTTTACTATCTACCTGTAGATTATTGATATCAGCGCTTACTATTTGGTCTACATCAAGCCGGTAAGTGTGCTGTAAATAGTCATGTATATCGCCACTGGTAACTGATGACAGCATCTTCTCGTGGCTGGGCTGGGCGCCACTATAGAACGCTTCGAAAGAGCCAAGCCCAATGCACATTAACATAACCGCTGCTGCTGCCCAGCGTATAGTGCTACGTCCTTTCCTCCGTCTCAGCGGTATCAGCTTAGCATGCGTCTTCACTTCAACATCACTGGCCTTTGCTGCGAGCAGCATTTGACCTGGTAATGTCTCAAAATATCCGGCAGGAACATTATAAGACGAACCAACGGGCATGTTTGATATGGCATCGCTGGTAACAGCCATAGACACTATATGGTCCGTTAATGCTTCAAAATAACCACCCGGAACAAAGTAGGGTAGCGCCCTGCCCCACAGTGGCATTAACTCCGGTTTGTCCAGAATTTCGATAGTACCCGTAAGCTCAGCGCCGAAATTTGAGAAATAACCAGCAGGCGCAGAATAAGGCATTTTGCGCGAATAACCGGCAAGGAAGCTATCCATGCTTATTAACTCCTGTGATATGCCGTTTTCTTTGTTCATTCTATTATTAAGACAAATATCTTTATTAAAAGTTTAAATTCCTTTCAGAAACGCCTCTACCTTCTTCACCGCATGGTGGTAAGATGCTTTTAGTGCGCCTACCGATGTGCCCAATACTCCCGCCATATCCTCATATGGCATTTCATCGTAGTAGCGGAGGTTAAATACCAGTTTTTGCTTTTCCGGCAGCGTGTGTATCGCCTGCTGCAGTTTCCATTCCACCATATTTGGGTCGAAGTCTTTTTGAGCCGTCAGCCTTTCTGCAAATACATCTTCATTTTCGCTTATTGAAACCGAGCTGCGGCGTTTTTGCTGCTCTATCCATGTAAGTGCCTCGTTGGTGCCAATTCGGTAAAGCCACGTATATAAGTTAGATTCTTCCCTGAATTCAGCCAGGTTTTTCCAGACTTTAATAAATACGTTTTGCAATATATCGTTGGTGTCCTCATGCTCTACTACCATTCGGCGTATATGCCAATACAGTCGTTCCTGGTATTTATGTACCAGTTTTGTAAAAGCTTCTTCCCGCGTTTGTTCATTCTTAAAAGAAGCTACCAATATATGATCATCCAGTTGATCCGACGGATCCGGCATTTATCTCGTTTGATTTATGGTTTGACTATATTTAGATAAGAAAGTTTAATGTTAATGCAAATGTAAAAGAACCGCATTAATACATTTTTCATTATCCGGAAATAATTAGATTTGGCAGCGGTTTGTGGTGATGCATAATAAATATAATTACTTATCGACGATCGAAAATAATATGCGCAATACTAATGCAAGTGGTCTGAGCTTTCCCTCGTGGTTATATAACTTTAAATTCCAGGCTTTTATTATAGTATTATTGGCCTTCATTTGTTACATTAATACGGTCAGCAATGAATACGCACTCGATGATACCGTGGTAATTGTAAAGAACGAATACGTGCTGGAAGGTATCACTGGTATATCCGATATACTTACCAAAGATGCCTATTACAGCTACTACCGGCAATTAGGCACCACCAACCAGCTTTCGGGCGGCCGCTACAGGCCATTGTCTATTGTGAGCTTTGCTATTGAGCAGCAGTTTTTTGGCGCTATAGCAAAAGATAAAGTAGATAGCGTGATCAACGCAGGCATCTATGACCTGAGCGCGCCCTACGAACGGCATTTCATGAATAATATGCATATAAGGCACTTTATGAATGTGGTGTGGTTTGCCTTATCTATGGTGGTGTTATTATACTTTCTCAGGTATATAGTCTTTAAGAGCGATCCGCTCATAGCTTTTTTGGCGGTAGTATTGTTTACAATTCATCCTATTCACACAGAGGTTGTAGCCAATGTGAAAAGCCGAGACGAATTAATGTCCTTGCTATTTATCTGCCTCACTTTCATTTTTGCATTCAAATACCTGGATAGTAACAAAAAGTGGTACCTCGCCTTGGGGCTTGCCAGCTATTTTCTGGCGTTCCTTTCTAAAGAATATGCAATTACACTGGTTGCCTTATTACCCCTGGCCTTCTATTTGTTCCGTAATTATACCATAAGTAAAAGCTTGCTGGCATCATTACCCTATTTTGCAATTGCCGCTATTTACCTCCTTATTCGGTGGCAAACGTTAGGACCGAGAAGTGAGCTTTCCGACACCGACATACAGATAAACCCTTATGCTTTTGCTTCAGGCACGGAAAAACAGGCTACAGAAATTGCTACCAGCCTCAATTATCTGAAGCTATTGGTCTTCCCTCATCCGTTATCTTCAGATTATTCCTATAACCAGATCCCTTACAAAGACTTTACTCATCCGCTCGTGTGGCTATCTGCTATTGTTCACTTGTTGTTATTAGGAGGAATCGTCTATTATTTCAGGAAGCGGAGCGTGTTGTGCTTTGCCATGACATTTTATTTGTTCAACTTAGTAATGGTCAACAATTTTATTTTTGATATAGGTGCTACTATGGGTGAGCGCCTTATCTACCATGCCTCGGTCGGTTTTGTGATGGCTGCTGCCTATTTACTCATTAAAGGGATCGACCATATAAAGTCTGTGCATATGGGTAAAGTATCTCTTGCGGCAATATTGTTGCTGCTCATAAGCCTTTGTGGGGCTACAACAATAAACCGAAACAAAGACTGGAAGAACGACCAGACCTTATTCTTTCATGATGTGACCATATCGCCCAATAGCTTTTTGGTAAATGCCAACGTGGCGTGTATGTTGGTAAATAATTCTGACTTTGAAAAAGATGAGAACAAGCGGCAAGAAGAGTTGCACAGAGGAGTATCGCTGTATAACAAAGTGCTGGGTATGCAGGATAACTATGTATTAGGCTACATGAACAGATGTGTGGCGTATTATAAACTGGAACAACCCGACAGTATGATGGCAGACCTTGCGCAGGTAATGCGAATTTACCCCGTACATCCCCAATTGCCGGAAATGTATTACCATGCGGGAATGTTATATTATTCCGGCAGGCAATATCCTAAAGCCATGGTAGCTTTGCAAACAGCCTTGAAGTTATATCCCCGCTATGCCGATGCTCAAAAGGCGCTCAACGATGTGAATGCAGCTATGCAACCCGCTAAATGACAATGTTGCAGTTGACTATAAAAATATAAACTATTACATTTGGCTATCACTTACTGATAATGGCAACAAACAAAGTAAATACTGCTCAAAGACCAAACCCTGTAGTAAAGCAAAAGCAGGAAATAATAGACGATACAAAACCCGTTATTGATCTGAAATTGCCCGAATGGCTATATCAGTTTAAGATACAAGCAATAATAGTTGGGCTGCTCGCCTTTGTGTTTTATATAAATACCAGCCAGAACGAATACGCACTTGATGACACCATCGTAATTGTAAAAAACGAATACGTCTATGAAGGCTTTGCCGGGCTAGGCAGCATATTTACCAAAGACGCTTTTGATAGTTATTACAAACAGTTCAATTCCAGCAACCAGCTTTCAGGTGGGCGTTACAGACCATTGTCTATAGCTACGTTTGCTGTAGAGCAACAGTTTATGGGCGCTATACCACTAAAGAAGGTGGATAGCGTAGTGGCGCATGCCGGTGAGCATGGCCCACAGGAAAAGACGCTGATGAAAAATATGCATATACGGCATGTGTTTAACGTGATATGGTTTGTGGCATCAATGATCGTGTTGCTGTATTTTCTGAGATATGTCGTTTTCAGAGAGAATATGATCATGGCTCTGCTCACAGCTATCCTGTTTACCATACACCCCATACATACAGAAGTGGTAGCTAATGTAAAGAGTCGCGATGAGATCATGTCGCTCATGTTTGTATGCCTTACTTTTATTTTTGCCTTTAAGTATGACGAGCAGAAAGATAATAAAGGCCTGTTGGTGGCGGGGCTTGTCAGCTATTTCCTCGCGTTCCTTTCTAAGGAATATGCCATTGCAGTGATCGTATTACTGCCCCTGGCATTTTACCTGTTTAAGCGATATTCTTTATTCGAAAGCATTAAAATATGCTGGCCTTTTTATGCGGTAATGGCAGGGTATATATTTATGAGGTTGCAGATAGTAGCCTCTATGAGCCCTGACAGCGAGAATGACATTCTTAATAATCCCTATGCGCTAGCGTCCGACGTAGAGAAACTGGCTACAAAAATTGGCACCACGCTTAACTATTTGCGGCTGCTCATTGTTCCTCATCCGTTGTCTGCTGATTACTCTTACAATACTATTCCTTATAAAGACTTTAGTAACCCCATTGTGTGGCTTTCTATCATCGTGCATCTAGGATTGATCCGGATGATGTTTTACTACTTTAAGAAACGCAGCGTGCTTTGCTTTGCCATAGCCTTTTACCTGCTGAACCTGGCGCTGGTGTGCAACCTTATCTTTAATATAGGTGGTACTATGGGCGAACGTCTTATCTACCACTCATCAGTGGGTTTCTGCATAGCGGTTGCTTTCTTTTTGTACAAGGGTATGGAGCGGATAAAACCTGTTGCAACCGGTAAACTAGCGATAGGTGGATTAATGCTGCTGCTGATAGTGGTTTGTGGGTTTACCACCATAAACCGTAATGCACAATGGGAAAATGATAAGACATTATTTTTTCATGATATAAAGAATGCGCCAAACAGTGTGCTTGTAAATGCAGATGTGGCATCGTCTTACATCAATTCTGCAGACCTGGAGAAAGATACAGTGGGCAAGGAGTTTGACCTGCGTGAGGGCATAAAATATTACGATAAAGCTATATCGATAGACCCTGCATTTGTGTCTGGTTTCCTTAACAGGGGGATGGCTTACTTTAATTTACGTATGCCGGACAGCGCCATTGCCAACCTGGAGAAAGTGAGGGCATTATATCCCAGGTATCCTAAGCTGGACGATATGTTTTTTAATGTAGGTGTGAATTTCTATGTGAACAGAAGATTCAATGAAGCCATTAAGGCTTGGCAAACTGCACTGGCTATAGAGCCAAACAACCCCCAGGCAAGGAACGCCTTGATAGTGCTGGACAGGCAAATGAAAGGGTTGCAGTAGTATAAGTGCAGTAAAAGCCATTATTATTTTAGCTTTGCAGTACGAATGAAAACTTTCGAACAACTGCGTATTGTATTTTTCGGCACACCCGATTTTGCTGTAGCCTCTCTTAATGCCCTCATTGAAGCAGGCGCTAATGTAGTAGCAGTAGTTACAGCCCCAGACAAACCTGCCGGTCGCGGTATGCAACTGCAATCATCTGCCGTAAAACAATATGCAGACAGTAAGGACCTGCGAGTATTGCAGCCGCTAAAAATGAAAGACCCTGCATTTGTAGAGGAACTAAGAAGCCTTAATGCCGACCTGCAGGTAGTAGTAGCCTTCCGCATGATGCCGGAAGTTGTCTGGAATATGCCGCCTATGGGCACCATAAATGTACACGGGTCGCTGCTGCCGCAATACCGGGGCGCAGCACCCATCAACTGGGCCATCATCAACGGCGAAACAGAGACCGGCGTCACCACCTTTAAGCTGAAACATGAGATAGATACCGGCGATATTTTGCTGCAGCAAAAGGTGCCTGTACTCCCCAACGATAATGCCGAAGCCATGCACGATAAGCTAATGCAGGCAGGTGCACAACTACTTGTAAAAACAGTAAAAGGCCTTGCCCTGGGCATACTGAACGAAGTACCGCAGGACCTTACGTCGAAGGATATAAAAAACGCCCCAAAAATATTTAAGGAAACACTGCAGATAGACTGGACAAAACGGGCTGAAGAGGTGAATAACTTTATTCGGGGCATGTCCCCATATCCCACCGCTTATACTACCCTGGCGGGCAAAATGGCAAAAATATATCGTGCACATTATCAACCCGAAATCAACGAGGCAGAAGCCGGCACCTACGACACTGACCACAATACCTATCTCCGTTTTGCAGCAGCCGATGGCTGGGTGTATATAGATGAGGTGCAGCAGGAGGGAAAGAAAAGAATGGATATACTCGCCTTTCTAAGGGGTTTTAGAGGCTAGAGTATCTATAAAATATTGCACTGCCAGTGCATACCCGTCAACACCAAGCCCGCTGATGCTACCCACACACTTTGCCGCAATAAACGATGTTTTGCGATATTCTTCGCGCGCCAGCACGTTGGAGATGTGTACCTCAATCACAGGTAATCCTATCCCGGCAACCGCATCCGCAATGGCTATGCTGGTATGCGTGTATGCCCCGGCATTTAGAATAATGCCCTGCACTTTCCCCATGCAACTATGCAGGTAATTAATGAGCTCACCCTCCACATTGCTCTGGTAACAATGCAGATGCACCAAAGGAAACCGCTGTGCCAGCTGCTTAAAGTAATGCTCGAAAGACTGGCTACCATAAATATGCGGCTCCCGTATACCCAGCAGGTTTAAATTAGGCCCGTTTACAATTGCAAGATGTAACATGAATGCAAGATAACAAAAACCCCAAACCCCTGAAGGGGTTCCCCATGTTATGTACTTCAATGATAAGATCGTTGATAGATAACTTCGGTTTAAGTTTAGAGTTTAGCTAAATTTGTTGTTCCCCTCAGGGGACAGGGTTCTATGTGGGAAGCATATCTTAAAGGATTTAAAGCATATTTACTACTGGAACGGTCCATGTCTGACAATACCATTGAGGCATACCTCCATGATGTCGCTATGCTGCGCGATCATGTGCAGGATGCATTTCCGGGCATAGGCGTGGAGCAGCTGGAATTAGAGCAGCTGCAATCTTTACTGATCAATATCAATGAGCTGGGGCTTTCCGCCGGTACGCAGGCGCGTGTGCTGAGCGGAACCAAGTCGTTTTTCAGATACCTGCTGCTGGAAGAAGTGATCAAAAAAGATCCTACAGAATTGCTGGACGCACCTAAACTAAAACGCTCGCTCCCACACGTACTAAGCCTCGCAGAGATCGACAAACTATTTGATGCAATAGACCACAGCAAACCGGAAGGCCAGAGAAACCATGCACTGCTGGAAACCATGTATAGCTGCGGCCTGCGCGTGAGCGAGGTCATCAATCTCTGTATCTCTAACCTGTATATGGATGTCGGGTTTATCAAGGTAATAGGTAAGGGCAACAAAGAGCGCCTGGTACCAATAGGTGAAGCCGCAGTAAAGTATATTAAGCTATATAAAGACCATGTGCGTAATCACATGCCGGTAATAAAAAAAGGCAATGAAGATATATTGTTCCTTAACCGCCGTGGTACGGCCCTGTCGCGGGTAATGGTGTTTATGATATTAAAAGACCTGGGGCAGAAGGTGGGGTTGAAGGAGAATATCCATCCGCATACTTTGCGGCATTCATTCGCCACACACCTGGTAGAGGGTGGGGCAGACCTGCGCGCCGTGCAGGAAATGATGGGCCATAAAAGCATAACCACCACAGAGATATATACACACCTGGACAGGAGCTACCTGCGCCAGACACTGGAAAAATACCATCCAAGATTTAAGTAGAAGCAGTAACTTTTTGTAATTTGGTACCTGTATGCCCACAGGAATTGACAAAACAAATACTTACTACGCCAAAGACCGAAAGGCATGGCGTAAATGGCTGGAGAAAAACCATGATACCAGCACCGGTATATGGCTGATATACTATAAAAAGGATAGTGGCAAAACACGCGTAGAGTATGCCGATGCCGTAGAGGAAGCCCTTTGCTTCGGGTGGATAGATAGCACCTTCAACCCAATAGATGAGCATAGCTATATGCAGCAGTTTACACCGCGAAAGCCCAAAAGTGGCTGGTCTAAATTAAATAAAGACCGGGTTGAAAAGCTCATAGCCCAAGGGCTAATGACACCCGCCGGACTCGAAAAGATAGAACAGGCAAAGCAGCAGGGCACATGGGCCAAACTGGATCATATAGAATCCCTGACCCCACCGCCAGAATTAGAAAAGGCATTTAAAGCCAATAAAAAGGCAAAGGATTATTACGACACACTCAGTATTACCAATAAAAAGTACATTCTTTACCACCTCAGCCATGTAAAAAGCATTGAGCTGAGAGAGAAGCGGGTTAATGAAGTAATAGCAGCGGCAAATGAGCAGAAAATGCTCGACCGGTTTGTGGTAAGAAAGAAGAAAGAATAATTGCTTAATGCATTTTAACTTTTTGCTTAATATACTGGCATTAAATTTGTCTCCACAATTGTTAGCGTTAGCATTAAGCTATAGTTCCACGCTGATCATCTACAACATTCGCCCGGAACTAGCGGATCAACTCACAAACACAAATGAAAAAGATCATCATGATTATGGTTGCAGGCAGCGTATTAATATTCAATAGCTGTACTAAGCAAGGCGCGCAAGGCCCACGCGGTTATACCGGTGCAGATGGAAATGCAAATGTAAAAGGTGCCCAGGCATTTAGTGTTACCCACTGGGATCTTTCAAATAACGTTTATTCTGCAACATTTACCGATGTTGATATTACTACAGATATTGCAGACAATGGAGTTGTTGAAGTATATATGCAGTATGCTGACGGATCATGGACGAACCTACCCGATATAAATGCCGGTATTTCGACGGTTTATAATTTTTACCCGGGAGGATTTTATATTTCAGTATTATCGGTTGATGGCACAACTACACCATTCCCTGGTACTCAAACTTTCAGAACGGTGATCATCTCAAGCTCACTGCGCCAGGCGCATCCTAATACCAATTGGAAAAATTATAAAGAGGCTATGTCTGCAATAAACGAAACTACTGCCGCAAGCACACCTGCAGCTACAAATTAGTAACAAATTTAGCATTAAATGAAATAAAGGGTGGGGCAACTTGCCCTTTATTTATTTAAAAGGCTAATCCGCCAGGTAAGTAAAAGACTGGTTCGTGGTAAATGGTAATGTAACTGGAGAACTCCATATCTCAGAACCAGTGACGATGCGCAAATTCGAATTGGTAAACGCCTTGTAATAACCAATGCCAACATAGCCCCAAGAAGTATTAGGTACATCAATGCCATCAAGAGTTTGATCTGGTAGCCCGTAATTCACGTATAACATGGAAAGGGTATTATAATCGCTTCCATTGCCGATCTTCATGAAAAAATAGTCAGGGCCAACATCTATGTTTTTTATTTGTCCGCTGCCCAAAAAAGTATCCAGTATATTCCATATTATTTTCGCTCCCGCACTGCCGGATGTAGAAGCGGAGCCTTCAGCAATGGTACCATAAGCCCGCTTATACCCAACAACGGCACCTGGTGCAATTACCTGTGTAAAGCCATTGATGACTATAGTGACTGGCGTAAAGGCATTATTGCGGTAAGCAATTGCGGGCGAATCAGCGTTTTCGCAGTTTACCCCAAAATAGCCAGTGGCACATTTACACTTGCTGTTTTCACAGTGGCCCGCGTTTAAACACGTTACTCCTGCACACATGTCCGTTTCACACCGGCTCCCTGTATAGCCGGCAGGGCAGTTGCAATTGCCATCAGAGCATGTGCCACTGTTTAAGCAGGTAATTCCCTTGCATTTATCTTTTTTGCAGGAAGAGATAATGGCAAAAAATGAAAACGAAAGGCTTACAACAGCCAATAGAATAATTCGCAGTTGGTTCATATGTTTAGCTAAGGGTAAGTCGTATAGGTATAATAACGATGCTTCTGCTCTTTTATTATAAAAGCAAACTCAGTTTGTAGTAAACTTTTGAGAGATACTAGTTTTGTACAGGCGCTTGCGCAGCTATCTGGTTCGATAAGTTTGTCGCCCAGTCTATCAGTATATTCTTTTCGTTGTCGGTGAGTATGGCGTCTCTGTGTATCCATGTATAGCTGCCGAGCGGCATACCACCTTCCTGCACTTCATGTGCTATCTTTTTTAGTTTCTTAGCCTGCTTAGCCAGCGGCCTGTTGCCAAACTCAGAGAAGTTCAGCTCCTCCTTACCATCAGAGATATGATCATTCAGCCACCACGCTACCGGTTGAATATTGTTGTACCATGGGTATCTTGTGTTATTGCTATGGCAGTCGTAGCAAGCCTTTTGCAGTATCTGGTGTACACTGTCGGGCATCGGGTATAATACGGCTATATCTTTAGGAGATGCAGTAGTACTAATGTTCTTCGCCGGGTGAATAAACTGGATGATCACCAGTGCCGCCAATAATACAAGCAAACTTGTTCTCAGTATCTTTTTCGTTTTTTGATTTGCCATAATCACAAAATAGGTAAATTATAAAGATTGTTTATGGTATTTAATAGATCAATGCTCCCGGTACAGGTAATTTACATTGTGCTCTTTCCCCTTTCTTGCCGATTCCTTATATTCCTTTATACCAGTGTTGTTATCCGTGAGTTGCAGTACGGGTTGCATTCTTATCTCACCATTTTTTACGCCGCACCTTATATAGTAGCTGTGGCCATATTTTACATCAACTTTCAGTTCCTGCCTTTTTTCTGTCTCAGCCCATAGGGTTATTGGCCCTTCGTTATATATTTTATAAGACGCCCCATATCCGCTCTTTACCGTACAGAGTACCGAGTCGTTGTTCAGGTGAACTTTATAGCTTGTAGCCAGGGTGGTATCTTGCAGCCTGTATACATACAGTGTAGCAGATGGCACCTGATTACCGCTATTATTACTGGTCTCTGTTTGCTGAGCGCTATGTTTTGGCAATTCTTTAGCTGAATATATATCAGCCCTTATAGCATAGCACTTACTG
>JABDHF010000065.1 GCA_013285595.1 Bacteroidota bacterium | reverse complement strand
TGCCCTTGATAGCGGTGCACCATATGCAGGCGCATGTGCTGGCACATTTCATAGATGATAAGCCTGAATTTCCTTTCCTGTGCCTTACGGTATCTGGTGGGCATACACAGATCGTTTTGTGCAGGGACTACCTGGATATGGAAGTGCTGGGCGAGACTATAGACGATGCAGCAGGGGAGGCGTTTGATAAGGTAGCAAAGATGCTTGGGTTGCCATACCCCGGAGGACCGCTGGTGGATAAATATGCTAAAGAGGGTGATCCACTGCGCTTTAAATTTCCGATGTCAGAGATGAAGGAATATGAGTTTAGCTTTAGCGGTATAAAAACTGCAGTGCTGTATTTTTTGCAGGCGCAGAAAAAGGTTGATCCTGATTTTGTGGAGCATAACATTAAAGACATCTGTGCATCGGTACAGTATACGATCATTAAAATGCTGATGGCCAAGCTGCAGAAAGCAGCTAAACAACTAGGTATAAAGCATGTGGGTATAGCAGGCGGGGTATCTGCCAACAGCGGGCTGAGGAAGGCCATTAAAGATGCCGGTGAGCAAAACGGATGGCAGGTATATATTCCGCGCTTTGAATACTGCACAGACAATGCTGCTATGATAGGTGTAACGGGCTACTACAAATATCTGAAAGGCAATTTTGCCGACCTGACCGTAAGCCCGAGTGCACGGGCTACCTGGGAATGAGCAATTCATATTTTCAATTCAAGCAGTTTACCATAGTGCAGGAGCGGGGCGCTATGAAGGTGACTACTGATGCCTGCATACAAGGCGCGTGGACGCCTGTATTGCCGGGTGTAAAGTATGTACTGGATATAGGTGCAGGTACGGGGCTTCTTTCGCTGATGCTGGCACAGCGAAGTAATGATGTGGTTATTGATGCTATGGAGCTTGATGCAGCTGCTGCAGATGAAGCCAGGACTAATGTGGCGGCATCGCCATGGAAGGAGCGGATAAAGGTATTAGCGGGCGATGTGCGTGGCTATAGCTTTGGGTGTAAGTATGACATGATCATTACTAACCCGCCCTTTTTTAATAATAGTTTGCTGGGGGAAGAAGATAGTAAAAATATGGCGAGGCATACGCTGTCGCTATCGTATAGCGAGCTGCTTAAGGCGATGGATGAAAACCTGGTGAATGGTGGGGTTATCTCTGTGTTGTTGCCCGCGGTGGAATATGAGCAATGGCGATCTTTGGCGGTTGCTGGCGATTGGTTTGAATGTGGCAGGCTAACTATACGGCATAAGGAAGATGCGGCTGTAAAGCGTATAGTGGGCCTGTTTTGCAAAAAGGAAATGCCTGTGGTGAATGATGAACTGGTCATCATGGATGGATTGAAATATTCACAAAGCTTTATTGATCTATTGTCTCCGTTTTATCTGAACTTGTAGTGATGATGGTGGTTGTTGTTTTCTTTTTAAAAATGAAGAAGATAGCAATAGATATCCAACCACACCAGATAAGGTAGAAGCCGTAATGAAAGCGGCTGCCGAGGAGGTGGTGCGCTAAGTTGTTGGTGAAATCGAGGCAGGTAAAGTATAAGCAGGCTGCGGCCGCTAATAATAAAAGGGCGTGCATAGATCTTGCTACGGCTGTTGATAGTTTCCGTTGCAACTGATCGTGGAGTAAAAATAATAGCATGAGGAAGATGAAAACTGCCGTGGCGCCCTGCCACCAGATCTTCAGGAAATTATATTCTTTGTAAAAGAAGGTCATGCCGACGCGGCCTATCCATGAGGCTTTTGATAAGAGGTGGCCGGATATGATGGATAGTAGCGCTAAGAAAACTATGAAGATGAATTTGCGTTTCACGGGTATATTTATTGTCGTCTCTTGCTTGTTTTTTTGCCGGAAGGTGTGGGTTTGTTCTCGGGTTTTACTTTTATGTAAACGAGTTTTATGTTGCCTTTGTCGGAGTGGCGCTCATCGATCTCGAAGTGTGCGGTGCTCTTGATGAGCTGCCCAAGTTTTTTAAAGCCATAATTACGCGAGTCGAAGTCAGGTTCTTTTTTCAGGATCAGGTTGCCTACTTCGCCCAGGAAGGCCCAGCCACTTTCGTCGGCAAGATCGCTGATGCTGGCTGAGATCAACTGGATGGTTTTTCTGTCAAGGCTTTTTATAGAATCCCCCGCAGGTTTTTCTTCTTTCTTTTCTTCTTCTTTTGAAGATGGCTCTGTTTCTGAAAGTATCTCTATGTAAATAAACTTATCGCACGCTGCGATGAAGGGTGAGGGTGTTTTCTTCTGACCCATGCCTATAACTTTTACACCGGCTTCGCGCAGGCGCAATGCCAGGCGGGTAAAGTCGCTGTCGCTGGAAATGATGCAGAAGCCATCGACCTTGCCGGTGTAGAGGATGTCCATAGCATCTATGATCATAGCAGAGTCGGTAGCATTTTTACCAGTTGTGTAACTGTACTGCTGAATGGGTGTGATGGCGTTTTCGAGGAGTACGGATTTCCAACCGGATACGGTGGGCTTTGTCCAGTCGCCGTAGATGCGCTTGAATGTGGGTGTTCCGTATTTGGCTATTTCTTCCATCATGCCTTTTACGTTGGCATAGGGAACGTTGTCGGCATCTATGAGGACTGCGAAGCGGAGGTCTGTGAGGTTTTGCATGGTGGTTGTTGGTTTCACGTAAAGGCGCAAAGGCGCGGCTTATCGTGTGGTGTGTTTAAGGTCGCCAGGGTCTTTTGCATAAGGTAATTTGACCTGGTTATTAATTTTGCTTCAACTATAACTTCAACGGTGTCATGGTTCGACGGGCTCACCATGACAGGATATCTATTGAGCAATGTCTCATTCCTACAAGAATAATAGTTACTGGTATTGTAAAGTACAAAAAAACCGGTTACTGTTTAAATAACCGGGTGTGAGTTATGTGATTGATCAATTTATTGCATTGCCTGGGCGTCTTTGAGGAACTGCTCGAGGCCGAGGTCTGTTAATGGATGCTTCAGGAGGCCGAGGATAGAGGATAGGGGGCATGTGCAGATGTCAGCTCCGGCTTCTGCGCAACGAACGATGTGTAAAGGGTTGCGGATAGAGGCTGCCAGTACTTCGGTCATGAAGCCTTGTGAGTTGTAGATGCCTACGATCTGCTCTATGAGTGTAACACCATCCCAACTGCTGTCGTCAATACGGCCGATGAAAGGGGATACGAATGTAGCACCGGCTTTGGCCGCCAGTATGGCCTGGCCTGCGGAGAACACAAGGGTACAGTTGGTACGGATGCCATTATCCGTAAACCACTTTATGGCTTTGATACCATCTTTTATCATGGGTACTTTTACTACAATATTCTTGTGCAGCTTAGCGAGCTTTTTGCCCTCTTCCACAATGCCTTCGAATGTGGTACCCAGCACTTCCGCACTTACCGGGCCGTCTACCATTTCGCATATGGTAACGTAGTGCTTGTTTACCGCATCTTCGCCTTTGATGCCTTCTTTAGCCATTAATGATGGGTTTGTAGTAACACCATCGAGTATGCCGAGGTCATTTGCTTCCTTTATTTGTGCAAGGTTTGCTGTATCTATAAAGAATTTCATGTTGTAACGATTTTGGGGGCAAAGGTAATAAAGTAATGGTTAATGGTTAATGGTTAATGGTTAATGGTTAATGGTTAATGGTTAATGGTTAATGGTTAATGGTTAATGGGGGGCAGGAATTTGGGAGCGGAATGCGACGTATATGTCATTGGTTGATTCAAGGTAATTAAGTTTCCTGGTAGGGTACCTTAGGTATTGATTTTTTTATATATTGTCTGTTATAAATATTTGATCTTACCACTGCCATCGTGGTCATGTTATCGGGTACTGAGCGCCCTGCTTTTTTGGCGCCCTCAAATTGCAAACCCGTTCTTACCCGTAAATAATCAGCTTGTTATACATGTAAAGTTGGGGAGGACTTTGGGTGTTTTTTCTGTAGTTACTTTAGGCGCTTCCTACCTATAGCCCATGGCCTTGTGGTGCAAATATATGCAAGGGTTAACCAAGCGTAAATTTAGCTTAGGGTTATGAATAAATATAATATTAGGGGTGAGGAGAAAGAAAAGAAGGAAAATAAAAAACCGGCAAGTTACTCACATCGCACCGCTACAACCACCCGCCCTTGCTACATTCCTGTCCTGGGGGATTCAGCAGGAGCTGGCCGTATAAGACTTGCCGGGGCGCAAAGGTAAGGAAAAAATAGCTCGAAATAAATATTCTTGCAGTTCTGTGATAAATATTTTTACGAATAATCTTTTTTTTGCGCAAAAATTGGCTGGAGGTATTAGTTTGAATGAGACACATATAATATGCATTGGTATAAAATACTAATATTTTATTCATTTTATAAGACCCAACTAATTCATATTTTTGCAAGTCTTTGAGTTTAAAAGCGTAATGTGTCATTTATTGGTGTGGCGCATCAGACTTTTTAATAGAAGATTAAAAAATCGTCAATTATAATGTGAATATCTGCACTATGATATGAAAAGTGGTGCATAAGAATTGTATTTTTTTTGTTAATCTGCTATAAGTTATGAAACTTAAATAAATAAATCATATCTTGCGCCAGATTTTCCAGATATAATATGTTAATTTTAAATTGTGAATATAAACCCTTATCTCTTATCCTGTAAAGTAAATTCTATGAATCGCAGAAACCTACTACTTATTACCCTACTCATTTTAGGTTGTAACAACTTCGCCAGAGGCCAAGCCTCAATTTGTCCGCCAAATGTGGATTTTGAGATGGGCAACCTTTCGGTTTGGAACTTTTTTAATGGAACTGTGGCTACGGGGCCGATATTCTCACTTACCGCAACCGCACCGGTAGCATCAAGGGAAGTATTGACGCCAGTAGGGGCCACAGTTTTAGACGGTTATGGTAATTTTTCAACAGTGGCTCCCGGTGGTGGACTGCATTCTTGCAAATTGGGCAGTGATGCAAACGTGAATTTAGCGGAAAGAGCGATCTATTATATAAATATACCACCTGGTACTACAACGTATAGCGTAGTGTATCACTATGCTACAGTGTTGGAAATTCCTCCGCCATCGAGCCCGCACACCCCGGCAGAGGAGCCCAGGTTTGTAATTGGCGCATACGATTCTGCTACAGATGCTGCTATTCCCTGTGCTGCATACACTTATGTATCCGGAGCGGCTGGTACAGGGTTTATCCATTCTTCGGTTCCCTCTCCTTATTTCGCGAATGGCAATGATGTATATTATAAGCCATGGACTTTTGGTAACATGAAATTTCCAGGAATGAACGGGCGGACCGTAGCCCTGGAAGTTACCGCAAATGACTGCACGCTGGGAGCGCATTTCGGTTATGGCTACTTTGATATGAGCTGTGACTTGTTTGCCAATGTGATCGCCTGTGGTACTACATCGGAAACGCTTACGGCCCCTCCTGGCTTTATTTCTTATCAATGGCTTGACTCAACCACAATGCTGACCTCGTATGGAACGACCCAATCAGTTACTGTTCCAGCCCCGTCGGTTCCTACTACTTATGCGTGTATTATTACTCCTGCGGCAGGATATGGATGCCCTGATACTTTGTATTCAAGACTGATACCAACACACCTTCTTATAGCGCCAACGAATGATACCACTATATGCTCCGGCAACAGTGTTTCCATGTCTTTGAACGCTACGGATATTACTTCTCCATTAGTATATAACTGGACACCATCGGCGGGACTAAGCTGCACCAACTGTGCAAACCCGACGGCTACCCCTGCTGTAACAACAGCGTATACAGCGACAGTAACCGATCCCGGAGGCTGTGCCCAGGTGCATGTTTTCAACATTACTGTTTTCCATACACCAGGCCCTATAACTGGTAACCTTCATGCCTGTCTTGGCGTGCCTGTTCCTTTGAGCGACGGCGTAGCCGGCGGCGTATGGACCAGCGCCAATACGGCGGCGGCAACCATCGGGTCGAGCTCTGGCTCTGTATTCGGGCTATCACTTGATACCAGCACTATAACTTATGCATTTGGCAACGGGCTTTGCGCTACCAGCGTAGTGGTTACCGTAAACCCGATACCAGCCCCTATTACAGGTTCTTCGCCAGTGTGTGCAGGCTCAACGCTAGCGCTCAGCGACGCTACTACCGGCGGCACCTGGACCAGCAGCAATACTGCGATAGCTACGGTGGACCCAGCGACTGGCCTAGTGGGCGGGAACAGTGTGCTAGGCGGCAGCGCAACAATATTTTATGCAGACGGTGGTACGGGCTGCCCGGTAACTACTACGGTAACCGTGAACCCGCTTTCACCTATTACCGGTGTTACCAACGTGTGTACGGGCCTGACAACCCAGCTGAGTGATATAACTACCGGTGGCACATGGATGAGCAGTAATATAGCTATAGCGACAGTAGACCCGACCGGCCTGGTGCCGGGCGTGAGTACTGCAGGCGGTGTGGATACTATTACTTATACAACCCCGGCGGGTTGTACCACCATTGCTGCAATAACCGTGAATCCTTTACCAGCTGTTATTACAGGTAACCTGTTTTTATGCCCGGGTACATCTACCACACTCAGCGATGCCACTACCGGCGGCGTATGGAGCAGCAGCACTACCAGTGTGGCTACTATATTGCCATCGGGCGTTGCTACAGCTGCGGGTGTAATAGGAACAGATACTATATCATATACTTTAGGTACAGGCTGCCTGGTGAAGGCCGCAGTAACCGTTAACTCTACGCCACCTGCTATAGCAGGTGCGCTAAACTTATGTACCGGAACAACTACCGCACTTAGTGATGGAGTGACCGGAGGGACCTGGACGAGCGCCAGCACAGGAATAGCGACCGTGGGCTCATCTTCGGGCATTGTAAGCGGGGTTACCGTAACCGGTGGCACATCGCTTATTACCTATACCTCTCCTGCAGGGTGCGTTATTACTGCAACAGTAACCGTTAACCGGTTGCCTGCAGGCATCACTGGTGTGATGACCGTGTGTGAAGGGCTTACTACTACACTGCACGATGCCACAACCGGTGGCTCATGGAGCACGGCAGCTTCCAGCACCGCAACAGTTGTATCTGGTTCGGGAGTTGTATCGGGAGTAACGGCGAGTACTACCACTGTTATTTATACACTTGCTACCGGCTGCACAGCATCAGCGGTTTTGACCGTTAATGTGACACCGGTAGTTATAGCAGGGCCTTTAAATGTTTGTACCGGAGCTACCATTACATTAGCAGACGCGACATCGGGCGGCACCTGGCTCAGCGGAAATACTGCTATTGTTTCAATAGGCAACACAACCGGTGTAGTGACAGGTGTAACAACTACAGGAGGCACATCGGTCATTACCTATATGATGCCTACGGGTTGCCTTAATACCGCGACAGTAACGGTAAATCCTTTGCCACCATTATTTACTGTGACCGGCGGCGGCGTTTATTGCGCAGGCGGTGCGGGGCTTCATGTTGGCCTTGGAGGTTCGACCGGTGGTGTTATGTACCAGTTATTTAATGGCGCTTCACCTGCCGGGTTCCCGCTTAGCGGCAGTGGCTCTGCACTGGATTTCGGGCTTCAAACTGCAGGAGGTACTTATACCGTTGCTGCTGTTAACTCAGTAACCGGATGCTCGAGGGCTATGACCGGCAGTGTTACCGTATCTATTAATCCGGTACCGGCAGTCATCCCAATTTCAGGCGGTGGCAGCTATTGCGCAGGTGGTGCAGGTTTTCATATTACACTTGGAGGTTCTGTTGTTGGTATCAATTATCAATTGCATAATGGCTTATTTATTAGCCCTGTGATGGCCGGAACCGGCAGTGCGCTTGATTTTGGTGCAGAGACATTAGACGGTACTTATACCGTAACAGCTACTAACCCACTAACCAGCTGCACCAGCATTATGAGCGGAACAGCGGTGATCACCGTGCTGCCATTACCCCCATTATTTACCATTACCGGTGGCGGTGGCTATTGTGCAGGTGGAAGCGGCGTGGCGATAGGCCTGCCGGGCTCAACAGCGGGCATTGGCTACGAATTGTATAATGGTGCAACCGGTATCGGCGTAATAGCGGGTTCAGGCGGCCCTCTATCTTTCGGCCTTCAGACTGCACCGGGCACTTACCGCATACTAGCATTTAATAGCGCTACTACATGCTCAGATACTATGACGGGCACTGCAACTGTAGTGATCAACCCATTGCCGGCGCCTATTGCCGGCCCGGCAACTGTATGTGTTGGTGCAACAATAACAGAAACAGATGCCTCAATCGGTGGCACATGGAGCAGCAGCATTACTGCCAATGCCTCTATAGGCTCCGCTACGGGTATTATCACTGGTGGTACATCGAGCTCGTCTACTCTTATTACTTATACATTACCAACAGGATGTATTACTACCCGCACAATAAATGTAAGCCTTTCCCCTGGCCCGATATCAGGACCTGGCGCAGTATGTGTTGGCTCTTTGATAACAGAGACCGATGGTGTGAGCGGTGGCGCATGGACCAGCAGTAACACAGCTATTGCAAATACTACTACGCCACCGGGAACGGTGAGCGGGGTAGCGGAGGGCACAGCCGCAATTATATACACTATTCCTTCTACAGGCTGCTTCACATCGGCGCCGGTAACGGTGAACCCGTTGCCACTGCCAATAACTGGCGCTACCATAGCGTGCGTGGGCCTATCGACGATACTGCACGACGCTGCAACAGGTGGTACATGGAGCAGTGGTGCAACGACTATAGCTACAGTTACTTCCCCTGGCGGAACCGTATGGGGCGCCGGCGGAGGAACTGCCTCAATAACTTATACCTTACCTACTACATGCGCGGTATCTGTTCCGGTAACAGTATTCCCGTCGCCAGGCCCTATAGCAGGCCCCGGCAGTGTTTGCCAGAATGCAACGATGATACTAGCGGACGTAATAACCGGCGGTGCATGGAGCAGCAGCAATACAGGTGTGGCTACAATAGGCCTTATATCCGGTACCGTGTACCCGATAATACCATCTACTACTACTATAACTTATACGCTTCCGGGCAACTGTACAACGACGAAAGTTATAACGGTGAACCCGATAGCTGCTATCACCGGGCCAGGTGCGGTATGCCAGGGAGCCACTATTACATTAAGTGACGGTACACCAGGCGGTACCTGGAGCAGCGGCGCGACGGCTGTAGCAACAGTAAATGCCGCTGGTGTAGTGGGCGGGGTGAACCCGGGGACTTCTGTTATTACTTATACGACTCCTGCAGGGTGTACAACCTCGTTTACTATAACAGTAAATATTGCACCTACGCCAATAACAGGCTCTGCGAGTGTATGTGCCGGCCTTTCCACATCATTAGGTGATGGTGTAGGCGGCGGTACATGGATAAGCAGTAATACAAGCGTTGCTACTATCGCCCCGGTCAGCACTATATGGGGGGCAGTGGCCGGTACATCTACTATTACTTATACACTTGGTGATGGTTGCTCAACAACTGTTATAATAACCGTGAATCCGTTGCCTGCACCAATAACCGGGGCTGCGACCGTGTGTGTAAACTCAACAATTACACTGCATGATGCAACACCGGGTGGCACGTGGTCGAGCAGCCTTACGTCGCTTGCATCTGTTGATGCCGGCGGAACAGTAGCCGGCAGAGGCCCCGGAAGTGTAGTTATTACTTATACTAATTCTTTAACAGGGTGTATTATAACTACATCGCTGACGGTGAATCCACTGCCTGCTCCGCTTCTGGGCCCGGCAAGTATGTGTGTTGACTATACAACAGTTTTAACTGAAGCTACTACAGGCGGTATATGGGGCAGCAGTGCAACAAGTATTGCTACTGTAGCCACCGGCGCCGGCACGATATATGGTGTTTCCCCGGGTACCTCTGTTATCAGCTATACACTGCCTACGGGGTGCGCGGCGATACAGATGGTGACTGTGGTACCAGTGCCAACAGTAATTGCAGGCCTGCCAATGGTATGTGTTGGCCAGTTCATTGCATTATCTGTTCCGGGTGCACCGGGAGGAACGTGGTCTTCAGGCCCGGCAGCACTTGCCACTATAGGGTTGACAAACGGAGTACTGGCGGGTGTGTCTTCCGGTACGGTGATCGTTTCTTATACCATAGGTGTAGGCTGTAATGTGATCGATTCGAGAATAGTTAATGCGCTTTCGCCGATATTTGGCGACAGTGTGCTATGCGTAGGCGATATGGTAACGCTTACAGATACAACAGAAGGCGGTATATGGAGCAGCACCAGCACAACAGTGGCTACGGCTATTACTACCGGCCTGTCAACAGGATCTGCAACAGCTACTGGTGCAGGTACTACTGCAATAAAATATACCTTACCTACAGGCTGTGTGGCTAATTACATAGTTACTGTAAATCCGCCACCGTCGCCAATTACCGGCGGCACCAATGTGTGCATAGATAATATTACCACCCTTAACGATGCGACCACAGGAGGCGCGTGGAGCATATCTGGCGGTGCAGGAACCGCTTATATAGATCCGTTGTCAGGAGCTGTAACGGGAGTTGCCGCCGGACCAGTGAATATATTGTATACACTTACGGCTACCGGCTGCTCTGCTGGTACTACGGTAAATGTAAACGTGCTGCCGTTGCCAATATCAGGGCCTTCGTTTGTATGCCCAGGTTCAACTATCACGCTGAGCGATGTTGGTTCCGGAGCATGGAGCGTGAGTACTTCATCGGTTGCGACCATAGGCTCTGCCTCAGGTATGCTTACGGGTTTAAATCCGGGTGTTACTTCAGCAACTTATACCTTGCCGGTAACCGGGTGCTCTACATCTATAGATGTTACCGTAGCGCCGCTGCCTAGTGCGATCACCGGTTCATCTATCGTATGCTTTGGCAGCACATCGGTGTTAGGCGACATTACTGTAGGTGGCGTATGGTCGAGCAGCAATACGCTGGTTGCACCTATAGGTTTATTCTCAGGTGCAATATATGGAGCTAACTTAGGTACCGCTACTATAACCTTTACCACATCGTTCGGGTGTACCGCCTCAAAAGAGGTGACCGTTGATCCGTCGCCTGCGCCTATTACGGGTACAGGAGCTGTCTGCCCGGCAGGTACGCTTATATTAGGCGAGATCACAACAGGTGGTGTGTGGAGCAGTTCGCATACGTTGATAGCTACCGTTACATCGGATGGAGCAGTAACCGGTGTAGCCGGTGGCACATCTACCATTTCTTATACACTTGGCGTGTGTCCGTCAACTGCGGTGGTTACCATAAATCCATCTCCTGCACCTATAACCGGTGCGTTGCATGTATGCTCGATAGGTACAGGTACAATGCTGGATGCCAGCAGCGGCGGTACCTGGAGCAGCAGTAATATGGGTGCGGCAACCGTAATATCCGCATCAGGATTTATAACTGGTGTAACACCGGGCACTACTACTATTACTTATACACTGCCAACCTCATGTACAATAACAGCTACGGTGACGGTAGATTCTATGCCTGTAGCAATTTCCGGCCCCAACCATACTTGTATAGGGTCTACTATTACACTTACTGATGGTGTAGGTGGCGGTACATGGGTGAGCAGCGTGCCAGGTGTGGCCACGGTAGGTACTTTCACCGGTATAGTAACCGGCTCTGTACCCGGCTCTACGATGATAACTTATGCTATAGGCGCATGCAATGTAAGCTCTATAATAAACGTTTATTCACTGCCTTTTAAAGATACTGTGACAGGTGGCGGCGCTTATTGCGCCGGCGGCTCGGGCGTTACAGTAGGGTTGACTGGGTCAACACCGGGTGTGTTATACTACTTGTATCATGGCAGTACGCCAACCGGCACTTTTGCCGGCACCGGCACCCCGCTCAGCTTCGGCCTGCAGACGGTGGGTGGTTATTATACAGTGGTTGCGGTAACCAGTGCAACAGGCTGCAGCAACCTTATGGACGATAGTGCGCTGATCACACTCACACCTACGGTGCTTCCTGCTGTAAGCATTGCAGAAACACCGGGGCTGGAAGTTTGCGCAGGTACGGCGGTAACGTTTAACCCGGTACCCGTAAACGGCGGCTCTGCACCTGTATACCAGTGGAAGGTAAATGGTGTAGATGTGGCCTCAACTACAGGCTATACTTTTGTGCCGGCAATGGGCGATGTGGTTAAAGTACAAATGACCAGCAATATACAATGTCCGTCTCCGGCCACTGTAAGTGCCAACGTGACCATGACTGTGAATCTGCCGGGAACTCCGCAGGTAGGCATTGCCTCAAACCCGGGAGATACGGTATGCTCGGGCTCACTGGTAACGCTGACTGCAATGCCTACGTATGGCGGCCCGTCTCCGGGCTATGTATGGAACAGGAATGGCGCTGATGCCGGTACTGATCCTATATTCAGCTTTGTAGCCGGAAATGGCGATGTAGTGTACTGTACAATGACCAGCAACTACATGTGCCGCCTGGCAACCACGGCAGTAAGCAACAACGTGGTAATGACCGTAGATACGCCAATGACACCAACGGTAACGATAAGTGCAACCCCGGGTACCGATATTTCGGTAGGCGCATTAGATACGCTTGTGGCCTCGGTAGCGCATGGTGGCGTATCGCCTGCTTACCAGTGGTTTAAAAATGGCTTGCCGGTTGCAGGGGCAACCACAAACACATATATCAGCAATAACTTCAGCTATCCTGTTGAAGATTCTATAACTTGCATGGTAACGGCTGATGATGCTTGCCGCATCACATCGTTCCAATGGGTGTATATCAATGCCGGAAAGCTAGGCGTGACGCCTGTACTTAGTGGTACAAGCGATATTGCCGTAATACCAAATCCTAACAAGGGTACATTTGTAGTTAAAGGCTCGCTGGGTGTAACCCGGGATGAAGAAGTGCAACTGGAAATTACCAATATGCTGGGACAGGTGGTATACAGGAATAATATAGTAGCACATAATGGCAATGTGAATGAGCGCGTATCGCTGTCAAATACAATAGCAAACGGCATGTATCTGCTCAGCGTGCACTCTGCCGTTGGCAACGATGTATTCCATATTGTGGTGGAGCAATAATGTGTTTATAATAATTTTTTGAAATGGACCGGCAAAACCGGTCCATTTTTTATTTGTTATGTCTGTAGATGACGAGCATATTGGCAGCGCTGAAAAACGAGACGAGAAGGGTAGGGAACGGTGCCGGGGAAAATTGCGGATGAAGGGCTTAATATTATTGAATTTTCAGGAATGGCACTTATGTATTGGGTTATTTATGAAAATATTTTTTTTATATTTTTTGATCACACCCTTTAATTATTGTGAATGCGTGGTTAATAATTCTTGCTTTTCCAGGTCATAAGATTGCTCACATGTAATTATTTACTGTGAGGTTTTAATATACAAGGATAAATTGGTTATATACTGTTGATGCAAATAGACTAATTTGTTCCTTAATGAAATGCAAAGACGGGAAAGAAGCATAAGCATGCAATATTTTTTTAGGCCGATTTTAATGATCTGATGAAAAAATGAGGGTAAAATCTCATTAAAAGAACATCCTTCAGTCATAAAAATATGACAGTGCTTTTTTATGCAGATATTTACGGCAAAACCTTGCAAACACTTGATAACAAAGGGAAAAATGACATTACTGCACCTTGGGCAATTTGTTGTGAAAAAGATATGCACACGATATGCACAGCAATAATGACATTAAAATGATTTTTTTTTAAAAAAAAAAGATAAAATAGCTATTGTTGATTGTTTTTTTACTATTTTTCGGCATTATTTCATAAACTATATTGATATGGGATCAGGAATTTTCTACGCTAGAACTGCAAATACTAAAAGGAATGTGAAAAGGAACCGTTTTGTACGGTCATTTCTTTTCGCTGGTGTGCTCTTATTGGGTATGCCAATGATTACTAAGGCACAGAGCAACACGCCACCGTCTTATGTATCTGCAAGCCCGCGCGCTATTGCGGTATGTCAGAGTTCAGCCGATAATGACATTTCTTCGTATTTATCGATCTCTGATCTGGATGTGCAAACAGAAACATGGACTGTGCTGGGCAGCGGGCCACTCAACGGCTCACTGAATGTGAGCAGTTATTCCACAACTTCTACCGGCGGTGTAACCACACTGCCTGCAAGTACTTTCCTATATACGCCAAACCCTGGCTTTTTCAGTGGCGTATCTGATACATTTACCATAGAAGTATCAGACGGTACTAATACAGCTGATATGTTTTTCAGCATCAGCGTAAATACCCCGCCATCAGTTACTGTTGCTAATTTAGGTGTATTGCCTGCAGTGTGCCAGAGCAGCAGCAGCACTACTACCGCATTGGTTTTCTCAGGCTTAACTAATGTAGGGCCTACAACAAATACTTTCTCTACCGGCCCTAGCACGTGGACTGTTCCTGCCGGTGTTACCAGTGTGAATTTTGATATAAGCGGCGGTTCAGGCGGAAATGACAGCCACAGCGGCGCGCCAAACCCAGGCAAAGGCGGCCGTGTACAAGGTACACTTGCAGTAACCCCAGGCCAGGTGCTCTACGTAAACGTGGGCGGCCAGGGTGGTAATGGCGGCTTAGCTGGCGCTTTTGGTGGCTATAACGGTGGCGGTATTGCTTACTTTTATTCGCCAGGTGCCGGCAGCGGCGGCGGCGGCGGCGGCGCAACAGATATACGCACAGGCGGCAATGCAATAACCAACCGCATAGTAGTAGCCGGCGGCGGCGGCGGCAATGGCTCTGATCTTCCAGGCGCATTGTCTGGCGGCAACGGTGGTAATAACTCATTTGGCTTTGGCGGTAATAGCGCAAACAATAATGCAGGCACTCACTCTGGCGGCGGCTCACAAGCTGGCGGCGGCCTTCCTGCTACCTATGCAGGCTGGATCCCGGGTACAGCAGGTGTGCTGGGTGTTGGTGGTAACGGCAGTATACAAGGTATTTCCGGCGGCGGCGGCGGTGGCTACTACGGCGGCGGTGGCGGCGTATGGACCGGCGGCGGCGGCGGATCGTCTTTCACTAACCCTACTTATGTAACCGGCGTAACTCATACTCAAGGTTATAACGATGGCGATGGCCAGGTTGTTTTCTCTTACACATTACCAGGCACTTACACTATACAGTGGAGCCCGGCTGCACAACTAGGCGGCTTCCCTCCAACACAGACCGGTGTATTACCTTCTTCTCCTATTGCAGTTAATATTCCCGGGGAATTGTCACCGGCTACTTACGATGGTACATTCTACATCAACAATACACTTTGCCAAAGCAACGAGCAAAATGTATCGGTAGTAGTTAACCCAATACCTACGGTTGCCAACGTTACCACTACTCCTATCTGTAATGACTCTGCAACAAGCTTCACGTTTACTAACGACCCGGCTGGCGCTTATCCATCTACTATATTTACCTGGTCTAATAGTAATACAGCAATTGGCGTAGCAGCTACCGGCAGCGGAGACATTGCACCATTTAATGCTACCAACGGTACCGCATTGCCGATCACGGCAACGTTTACGGTAACTCCGGTACAGTTTAGCTGTGCAGGCACACCCACTACATTTACTGTTACGGTTAATCCTACCCCAACCCTTAATCTTCCTACCAGCTACACTTATTGCAGCGGTGCTACAACCTCCTTTTTACCAAGCAGCAGCACTCCCGGAACTTCATTGCTGTGGTCTGCAACTGCACCGGCAGGAGTTAGTCTTTCGTTATATTCGGGTTCTGACGCTCCCAATGACTTCATAACTAACAGCAATGCTACAGATGCAGTAGTTCCTTTCGTGTATACATTGGCTGCCAATAGCTGTATCAATACACAAACAGTGAATGTAACCATTCACCCAACGCCGGTGTTAAACTCTGGTACACCATTACCAGTATGTAGTGGTACTCCTTTTACTTATCATGCTACCAGCGCTACACCGGGTGTTACATTTGCATGGTCAAGGGCTCTTGTTCCGGGTATAACTCCGGCAACAAATTTTTCTACAGGCGATGTGAACGAAACACTGATAAATTCAACCACTGATCCTGCGATTGTTCAATATGTGTATACAAATAGCATAACTGGCACCACCTGTACCAATACACAGAATGTGAATGTTACTGTTAATCCATTG
>JABDHF010000064.1:728-16310 GCA_013285595.1 Bacteroidota bacterium | reverse complement strand
TTACCAGGCTTGGCCTACACCATACTGTAGTAGAGCTGGGCCAGGCGGAGATAGAGGGCAGCGTGACCGCAGAGCAGCACGAACAGCTTAAAGCAGCTTTGTTGAAAACAGGGCTGGAATTAATGGACGATAAAAAAAGTGTGCTGATACAGAAGATAAAAAGCGTTATCATTGAGGTAGTTCACTATTCAGAGAAACCACTGACCATAAATTTTTCTGATTATCTAAGCCAAAAGCTGCATCACGATTACACTTATCTTGCAAATCTTTTTTCAGAAGTACAAGGGATCACCATTGAAAAGTTTGTCATCTCGCATAAGATAGAGCGGGTAAAGGAGTTGTTGGTATATGATGAAATGAGCTTAACACAAATAGCAGATGTAATGCATTACAGCAGTGTAGCGCACCTTTCTACGCAATTTAAAAAAGCGACAGGCCTTACTCCCTCTCACTTTAAAAAACTAAAAGAGAAAAGGCGCTCAATGCTCGACGATGTGTGAACCGACAGGCAGAACATAAGAACAAAAACGGGCAAACTAAACCATACATGAACAACAAAGACAAAAACGAGACGCCGGAAAAATCCGAGATTGAAAAAGGAAAATCGCATATCGTTGTGGAGATCATTGAATATGTACCTAATTCTGTGGTGATCAAAACGATCATCAGGAAGTCGACAGGCAACATCAGTATTATGTCGTTCGATAGTGGGGAAGGGCTTACAGAAAAGACTTCTCCGTTTGATACATTCGCCCAGATAATAGAAGGTAAGGCAGAGATAGTTATTGATAAAATATGCAGTATACTGCAAACGGGTATGGGTATCATCATACCAGCCCATGCGTCGAACTATATAAAGCCCAATGGACGCTTTAAAATGATACTCACCATTATCAAGAGTGGGTATGAGGAATAACCATTAAGAGTAGCCTGATTTAACTAAGCCACCTGTCCCACATAAACCTTGGTGTCATAACCTATATGAACAGTTCCGTTTTCCCGGTATTTGTTAAATAGAAATTGCAGGGCACTGTTCATTTGTTTAAAGCCATCGTCTTCCCTTTGTGGCATATAAGACGAAGAAAGCAGCCTGCCCAAAAGGCCTTCAAAATTGAATGTTTGCTGGTTGGGAAATATCCTTAGCTGAAAGGGCTGGGGATAAAAGAATTGCGCAATGTGTTCTTCATCAATATTGCGGTGGTCAACCTTTACATAGTCGCGGGCATGAGTTAAAACAAGCGCTTCATATTCTTTTTCAAAAGGGGAAGACAATTTTCGTTCGTTCCACATCAATACTACAATGCCATCCTTTCGTAATAACCTTTTGAATTCGGTTTTACATCGTTCTCTGTCAAACCAATGGAATGCCTGTCCTGCTATAATTGCATCTACACTATTATCTGCAAGCGTAGTGTTTTCGGCAGTGCTATTTACCGCATTAAAACCTGGATAAGCTGAAAGCAATGCTATTGCTTTCTCCCGCATTTCTTTGTTAGGTTCTACTGCGGTAACGCTATAGCCAGCCTGTAAAAATAATTCAGATGAGATCCCGGTGCCAGCGCCAATATCTGCGATCGTTTTGTCGATCGTAAGGCTGTATTCCTGCCGCAGGTAGCTGATGATCTCTACGGGATAACCGGGGCGGTATTTTACATAATCTTCCACTCGGTTGCTAAAGCGGGTAGTGCTGTTCTCCATGTCATTCTTATTTTGGTTGATCTTTTTTCTTTCCTTCTATAAGAGATCCTGTCTTGGCGGGCTTCAGGTAATACATTACCGACAGGCCGAAAAAAGTGGTGGTGCTTTCGGATGTTTTGCCGCTATAATAGTACTGTCCAAAAATAATGTTGAAGTGCAGCAACGGGCTATACGCATACTCTATGCCTGATGTAAGCTCCGTTACAAAATTTTCTTTCGAATTAAAGATGCAGCCTATACCGGGCGTAAAGGTATTGGTGAACTTACCTTGCTGAAAAATGTTTAGGTTGGGGCGAATCTCCAGGTATACCGTTGTGTCCCTGCCATCCGTCTTGCCAAGGCTTGTTTTTCCTATGTCTGCTCCCAGGCTGAATACATCCCACTGGCGGCCCACCTCAAATGAAAAGTTGGACTTTTCCGATAGGGTCCCCGCGCTATTAGTGAGGCTGGGGATGAAGGACACATACGTTTGAGCGGTACAGCAGTGGACGACAACCATAAGGAATACTGGCAGTAAGAAATTCTTCATCGGCAGTTAATTATTCAGGCCAGATAAAGGTCTAAAAAAACGGGTCATTTTTCTAACTCTTCTTTATCTTTAGTATTGATAATGAAATACCCCCGTCTTTTATCTTCCGGCGCTAATAATAAAGTAATTGTACTTTCAGAAACGGAGGTGGCTAAGTTGTATATTGGTGATTCCCGGTCTGATATTGGTTCAGAGGCGGAGAAGATGAAGTTTGCTAACACGATAAATAACCTTGTTGCCGGGTTTATCAGGTTAAGTTATGATGAGGCTATGCAGGCCGAAATGCTGGTGATGGAGCGTATTTACCCCATCGACTACCGGGCTTACGAGGTAGAGCGGCGCGAACTATGGTGGGAAGCCTTTGAGCATGAGATGGCGCAACTGCACAAGGCCGGTTTTGTTCATAGGGATATTAAACGCCCATCAAACCTTACGGGCCTGGCTTTTGATAATATTCTGCTCACAAATGAAGGGTTGCGCCTTATAGATGTTGGTATATCTACACTGCGGCCACAGGTAGGGGATAAAATATTTGATAAATATCTTGAAACTGAACTGCAGGAAATGGCTGAGTTCCGGCAATATTTTCTAAACCGGTAAGTCTGCGGTTTCTTTTCCCCTTTTATTCTTTCTCCTTTATTTAGTGGTTAAAATGTGAGTAGTATCGCATCTCTGTTGTTTTTAACGTTCTATTATCCCCTTTTAACGTTTTTGTAATAACAATCGGCAATAAATTTGACATACGTTATTACAAACAAAACAAATCATCAGAACTATGCAGAACAAATTAATTCCTGTCATTGTAACAGCTGCCCTGACTTCTGTAATGACACTTTTCGCAGTATCACACTTTCAGCGCCAAACACCTTATTTCGCAGCCGCAGAAACGAAGCATGGCGTTCCTGTAAGCTTCACCTCTGAAGGTAACTTACCCGCCAACGGCTCAGTGAATTTCGAGGTCGCGGCAGAGAATTCAGTAAAGGCCGTAGTGCACATTAAAACCACTACCAATGCCCGCACAGTAATGGCTAATGGCAACGATATGTTTAGCCAGCTATTTGGTCAGCGTGAGTATATGATACCACAGCAAATGGGCTCCGGGTCTGGCGTTGTTATATCTCCCGATGGTTATATAGTCACCAATAACCACGTGGTGGCAGATGCCAGTGAAGTAACCGTAACGTTTAATGACCGCTATACCACCCACGCAAAAGTAGTGGGTGCAGACCCTGCTACCGACATTGCCGTGCTAAAAGTGGATGGCGAAAAAAGCCTTCCATTCATACAGTTTGCTAACTCAGACGATGTGAAGCTTGGCCAGTGGGTATTGGCGGTTGGTTATCCCTTCTCGCTCGATGCTACTGTTACCGCAGGTATAGTAAGTGCCAAAGGCAGATCTATAGGCATTAACAAGGAAAAATCGTCGTCTGCCATTGAGTCATTCATACAGACCGATGCTGCCGTAAATCCCGGTAATAGTGGCGGTGCGCTTGTAAATACGGCAGGCCAGCTGATAGGTATCAATTCGGCTATAGCATCGCCTACAGGGTCTTATGCAGGTTACTCCTATGCTGTACCTGCAAACATTGTACGCAAGGCGGTAAACGATTTGATGAAGTATGGCTCCGTGCAGCGCGGGTATATGGGTGTGCAGTATGTGGATGCACGGACAGCCCCACAGGAAATGGTAAGTAAATATGGCCTTGACCGTACAGACGGTGTGTATGTAATGGCGGTGCAGCCTAATAGCGGCGCGGAAAAAGCGGGTCTGCAAAAAGGTGACTTTATCACGCACATAGATGGCCAGCCTGTAAACAACCAGAGCGAAGTACAGGGCCAGATAGCGCGCTTTCAGCCCGGCGATAATATAAGTGTAGGCTACCTGAGGAGTGGCAAGGCTTTAACCGCAATGGTAAAGCTGACCAACCTGAATGGTACTACCGATATTATGAAAGCAGAAAGCCCGTCTAAGTTACTAGGAGCTACTTTCCGCCCATTGAATGATGGGGAAAAATCGAAATATAGTATAAGCGGCGGCGTAATGCTTACCGACCCCGGCAAGGGAGCCCTCGCCAAGCAAACACAGATACGCAAAGGCTTTGTAATAACAGGTATCAACGATGCGTCAGTTAACAGCATCAACGACCTGCAACAGGCGCTGGAAGGTAGCAAGAACCTGCAGATAGCTGGCTTCTACCCAGGTTATACAGGTATGTACTACTATGGTTTAAGCAATGTAGACGCCTTTGGCGGAGACGAATAAAAATAGTTTGGGTTGAGTGAGATGCCTGCCTTTCAAGGCAGGCTAGTTTGAGAATGAAGTAAGGCGCTGATAGCTCGGCGCCTTACCTTTTTATGTAGTAGCTCAAGCTTTAACTATTCCGCCGTTTCCGCAAAATACTTATGGAAGTACGGTATTGTTTCTATGCCTTTATAAAAATTGAAAATGTCGTATTTCTCATTTGGCGAGTGGATATTATCATTATCCAGCCCAAAGCCAAGTAATACGGTCTTCAATCCTAATGTTTTTTCAAACAAAGCCACTATAGGAATGCTGCCGCCACCGCGCGTAGGTATAGGGTCTTTCCCGAAGGTGGTTTTTATGGCTTTTGCAGCCGCCTTGTAAGCAGGGGAGTCCGTTGGCGTTACCACGGGCTGCCCGCCATGCCCGCCGGTCACCTTAGCCGTTACATAGCCCGGCACAATGCTTTCAAAGTGCTTGCGGAACAATTCGGCAATTTCCTGTGGCTGCTGGTTAGGCACCAGGCGCATAGTGATCTTGCAAAATGCCTTCGATGGCAGCACGGTCTTAGAGCCTTCGCCCTGGTAGCCACCCCATATTCCATTCAGGTCCAGGGTAGGTCGGATGCCGGTACGCTCCAGTGTAGTGTAGCCCTTCTCTCCCCATTCCTGCTTTATGCCCAGTTCTGCCTTATATTCTTCCAGGTCGAAAGGCGCCTGGTTGATGCTTTTGCGTTCTTCCGGTGTCAGTTCTGCCACGTTGTCGTAAAAGCCGGGAATAGTAATATGCCCGTTATCATCGTGCAGCGAAGCTATCAGCTTGCAAAGCGTGTTTAACGGGTTAGCCACAGCGCCGCCATATACGCCGCTATGCAAGTCGCGGTTAGGTCCTGTAACCTCTATTTCCACAGCAGACAACCCGCGCAGCCCGCTCTCTATAGATGGGTGCTCCATGCTGATCATAGAGGTATCTGATATCAGCACTATATTGGCTTTCAGTTTTTCTTTATTGTCTTCCAGGAATTTGCCCAGGTTATTTGAGCCTACTTCCTCTTCACCCTCTATCATTACCTTCACATTACAGGGCAGGGTATTGGTTTTAGCCATTATTTCCAGCGCCTTTATGTGCATAAACATCTGCCCTTTATCGTCGCAAGCGCCGCGGGCATATATCCTGCCATCTTTTATTACTGGCTCAAAAGGCCCGCTCACCCACAGATTAAGCGGGTCGGGCGGCTGCACATCATAATGGCCATATACCAGCACCGTAGGCAGCTTTGGGTCTATGATCTTCTCACCATATACTATAGGGTGGCCTGCTGTAGGGCATATCTCAGCAGTATCGCAACCAGCCTTCAGCAAATGCTCTTTTACGGCATCTGCACAGCGTGCTACATCAGCTTTATACTTACTATCGGCACTTACCGATGGTATGCGCAGCAGCTCAAGCAGTTCGTTAAGAAAACGGTCTTTATTTTCAGATTGGTAATCAGTCCAGGCTTGCATGTGTGTTTAAAATTTAGAGCGTAAAAGTAGGTGTTATGGAGATATTTTGATAAAGGAATACTGGATGGTTTTTTTTATCTTTGTACTTGTTTATAATTACCTGTATGCAGCAGTTGACTATTAATGTTCCAGATAACAAAATAGCATTCTTTATGGATCTTGCTAAAAATCTTGGCTTTACCATTGAGAGTAATATTAAAGAAAATATATTGTCTGATAGGCAAATTGAATTGGTGAACGAAGCCCGTAAACAAATTGAGGAAAACCCCGAAAGCTATTTAGATTGGGAGGAAGCGCGTAAAAAACTCAAAGTCGAATAGTACAGCTTCATATTTTCTTTTCATGCCCAGGAAGATAAAAATTTATTCACTCGCTATTAAGGACGTCGAAAATGGTATTGATTATTATCAGTTACAACAGAATGGGTTAGGTAAGAAGTTTGAGAAACAGGTAAATGATACATTTAAAAAGATCCAGAAATTTCCATTAGCAGCGTCAATAGCTTACGAAAACGTTCGTTACCATGTTTTAGACCGGTTTCCCTATATTATTCTATATCAGGTAGATGATAAGTATATTTATATTTTAAGAATTTTCAATACGCATCAAGAGGCTTTATACTTAAGATAGTTAAGTAAATCGTACCTTCGCAACTCTTTTTCCCTCCCCGAAGAAATTTTTTATTTTAATAAAAAATTATTCCTACCTTTGCAGTCCTTAAAAAATATGGCGAAACAATCCCTGATCAAACAAGATGGAACTATAGTTGAAGCACTATCTAATGCTATGTTCCGCGTCCGGTTAGAGAACGGCCATGAAATACTAGCCACTATTTCCGGCAAAATGCGTATGCACTACATCCGCATCCTCCCCGGCGATAAGGTGGGCGTTGAAATGAGCCCTTATGATCTTAGCCGCGGCCGGATCATTTACAGGTATAAATAGACCCAAGATCCCCGAAGGGGCTTTCCTTACGGAAAGCAAAGAAGGCAATGAACGATAGAATATATTATTAGCAAAGTATAAAGGAAAACACAAGTCATGAAAGTAAGAGCATCCATAAAAAAAACGTAGCGTTGATTGCAAGATCGTTCGCCGTAAGGGTAAGTTGTATATCATAAACAAAAAGAATCCTCGTTTTAAACAGAGGCAGGGATAATTTAATTTTTAATTCTTAATATTTAACATTTACATGGCTCGTATAGCTGGTATTGATCTTCCGAAGAACAAACGTGGTGAGATAGCGCTCACCTATATCTTCGGCATAGGTAATAGCACTGCCCGTTACATTCTTGACAAGGCAGGCATCAATTATGACAAAAAAGCAGTTGACTGGAACGACGAAGAGCAGACCGCTATTCGTAACATCATCAACGGTGAGTTCAAGGTGGAAGGCCAGTTGCGCTCTGAAGTGCAAATGAACATCAAGCGCCTTATGGACATCGCTTGTTACCGTGGCGTTCGTCATCGTAAAGGCCTGCCTTTACGTGGCCAGCGTACCCGCACCAACAGCCGTACCCGTAAAGGTAAGCGTAAGACAGTAGCAGGTAAGAAGAAAGCACCTAAGAAATAAATAACAGCGCTGTTGCCGGATCCGTGTAGGTGCACGGGGAGGAGCAGCGCGGGAAAGTTAAATGGTCAAAAGGTTATTATAACCGGTTGCCCCTTTAACTTTTTAACTATTTTAATGACTACCTTATTTAACAAGCAAAATGGCAAAAACACAGCAGGCATCTGCAAAAACCGTCGCTAAAAAGCGAATTGTAAAAATTGACGTTCATGGCGATGTGCATGTAAATGCAACGTTCAACAACATCATCATCAGCATTACCAACAAAGCTGGACAGGTAATTTCATGGTCTTCTGCCGGTAAAATGGGTTTCCGTGGTTCTAAGAAAAACACGCCTTATGCAGCGCAGACCGCTGCACAGGATTGTGCAAAAGTAGCTACCGACGCGGGCATGAAGAAAGCCGATGTATTTGTAAAAGGCCCGGGCTCTGGCCGCGAAGGCGCTATCCGTGCACTCAGCAATTCTGGTATCGAGATAACTTCTATCAAGGACGTTACTCCAATGCCGCATAATGGTTGCCGCCCGGCTAAGAAACGTAGAGTATAGTCTTAATAAGTCCGATGGTAAAAGTCAAAATCGTAAAGTTTGGCTTTTATCTGTTTGCAATAATAGTTTAGTAATCAATTTTCATCATAAGCTGCTCCGGATCGGATTTTACGATTTTTAAAGGAGACGTAGCAGCTAAAAACAAAAAATCGTAATGGCACGTTACACAGGACCAAAAAACAGGATCTGCCGTATATTCGGTGAACCGATCCTTGGATCAGGCAAAAGCCTCAGCAAAAACAGCAACCCTCCAGGCCAGCACGGCCCTACCCGCAAGCGCAAAACAGCCAGCGAGTATGCAGTGCAGCTGAAGGAAAAACAAAAAGCCAAATACACTTATGGTTTGCTGGAAAAACAATTCGCTAATACTTATGTAGAGGCAGCACGCCTGAAGGGTGCAACCGGTGAAAACCTTATTAAGCTGCTCGAAGCACGCCTTGATAATACAGTATACCGTATGGGTGTAGCGCCTACACGCCCGGCTGCACGCCAGCTGGTATCTCACAAACACCTGATGGTGAATGGCGAAGTGGTAAACATACCATCTTACAGCCTGAAACCAGGTGACGTGGTAGAACTGAAGCCAAAAAGCAAAGCAAACGTTACTGTTACCGGTATGATCCGTGGTAAGAATACAAGGATCAACTGGGTGGAGTGGAATGAAAAGGATATGAAAGGTACTTACCTCGCACATCCTGAGCGCGACTCAGTTCCTGAGAATATCAAGGAGCAGCTGATAGTGGAATTGTACTCTAAATAACCTCATACCCCATAATATGGGGTATGCTGCTTGAAATAATTTTTAAAATCAACAATTCAAATAAAATAAATATCAATATGGCCATATTGAATTTTCAGAAACCGGATAAGATAGCTCTTCAGAAAACCACAGATTTCGAAGCGCAGTTCGAGTTCCGCCCGTTGGAACCAGGTTACGGTGTTACCATTGGTAATGCATTGCGGCGTGTGCTCCTTTCTTCACTGGAAGGCTTCGCTATCACTGCTATCCGCATCCCTGGCGCCGATCATGAGTTCGCTACACTGAAAGGTGTGCTGGAAGACGTTACCGAGATCATCCTTAACCTGAAGCAGGTACGTATCAAAGCTATAGGCGATACCAGCGACTTTACAAGCGTAAAAGTAGACCTTAACGTAAAAGGCAAAGAAATATTCACAGCTGGTATGATAGGCGAGGCATTACCTAACTTCCAGATCATGAATCCTGATCTTATTATCTGCAACCTGCACCCAGGCGCTGGTTTCCAGATGGAAGTGCACATCGGCAAAGGCCGTGGCTATGTTCCATCTGAAGAAAATCGCCCTGACGATGCACCGCTGGGCATGATAGCTATCGACTCTATCTACACGCCTATCAAGAATGTAAAGTACACTATCGAGAATACCCGCGTTGAGCAGCGCACCGACTTCGAAAAGCTGATCATGGAGGTGAACACAGATGGTACTATTCATCCTGAAGAGGCGGTAAAGGAAGCATCACGCATCCTTATCCAGCACCTGATGATCATCACTGATGAGAACATCTCTCTGGATACCAAGCGCGAAGAAAAAGAAACAATTGTAGACGAAGAAACGCTGCTGGTTCGCAAAGTGCTGAACACACCACTTGAAGACCTGGAACTTTCTGTACGTGCATTCAATTGCCTGAAAGCTGCTAAGATCAATTCGCTGAGCGAGCTGGTACAATATACCCAGGAAGAACTGATGAAATTCCGCAACTTCGGCCAGAAATCACTGTCTGAAATTGAGCAGGTGCTCCACGAGCGCGGCCTGCACTTCGGAATGGACATCAACAAGTTCCGCAGGGGAGAAGATTAATTTAAGTTAGAAGTCAAAAGTGAAAACCCAAAAGTTGTTCATTTTTGACTTTTTTCATTTAGCTAAATAGTAGCAATGTCATGGTGAGCCTCGTCGAACCATGACACTCTGAAGATACATTCAAAGCTAAATCGGAGTAATAATACACTCACTTTTAGGCTTTAACTTTTACCTTTTAACTTAACAAAGTACCTCATAATTCCTGACACGGTATGGGGGAATTTAAAACACAAACGTCATGCGTCACGGAGATAAGATCAAAAATTTAAGCCGCACCGCCTCACACCGCGCTGCGCTCCTTTCAAACCTTACTTGCCAGATCATCGAGCACAAACGTATCACCACTACTTTAGCTAAGGCTAAGTCACTGCGTGTATATGTAGAGCCGATCATCACCCGCAGCAAGACCGACAATATGCACAATCGCCGTATTGTATTCAGCTATCTGCAGGATAAAGAAGCTATCAAGGAATTGTTTGGTGTAATAGGCGATAAAGTAGCCGACCGCCCAGGTGGTTATACACGTATCATCAAGCTGCCACGCCGTATGGGTGACGCTGCCGATATGGCTATGATAGAGCTGGTAGACTTTAACGAAATATACGGTAAAGATGCAGAAGCAGCCGCAGCTAAGAAAACACGCCGCAGCCGCCGTTCAGGTTCAGGCACCGCTAAAAAAGCAACTCCTGATACTATGGCGCCAGTTGCAGCAGCGCCAGCAGCTACCGAAACCCATGCTCCTGAAGCCGTTAACGAAGCACCAGCTACAGAAACTCCTGCTGCCGAAAGCACAGAAGAAACAACAGCAGCAGAATAATAATTATCAATCTGACATCAATAGAAAATGGCTGCCTTTAGGCAGCCATTTTTGTTGTGCTATTTACCAAATACCTCTTTACGGTGAGAAAGGCCCCAAACCCGCATTTGGTTGATGATATTTTCCAGTGTTCTACCATGGGCCGTCAGTTCATACTTCACTGTCACCGGTTTGGTGTCCATTACAGACCTTTTTACCAGGTGATTGAGTTCCAGGTCATGTAGCTCTTTCGATAGCATTTTGGGGCCTATACCGTCTATTATGCGCTGTATCTCCATAAACTGCAAAGCACCTCCACAATTAAGGGTAGTGATCAATTGTATCTTCCATTTACCACCCAGCACGGCAAGCGTGTCCTTCGCTGCTATCAGCTCATCATCTTTGGTACAGGTATTGTCGAGTATAAGGGGTTCTTTTCTTTTCATCCCAAAGTCATTAGTTATCCCAAATTTAGTAGAAACCAGCTGCTTAACCAGTTTCTTGCAGGGAACTACTTTCCCACAGGGAATAACGGCGTTTACTGGCCTGCCCGCTCTTAATTTTGATCGGTAAAAAAAGCCAAACATTTTATGACAACAATTTTCACAGACGCTAACTTCAAAACAGAAGTACTGGGCACAGACAAAATAACCGTGATCGACTTCTGGGCTACATGGTGTCCTCCTTGCCTTGCGCTTGGCCCTACAATAGATGCGCTTGCGATACAGTATAGTGGCAAAATCAAAGTGGGTAAAGTCAATACAGATGAGAACCCGGAAATAAGTATCACCTACGGCGTTACAAACCTGCCGTGTGTGCTGTTTGTAAAAGATGGCATTGTTGTAGACAAACAGATAGGTCTCGCTTCAAGGGCAGTGTATGATAAAAAGATACAGACGCTGCTTAACCGGGATAACTGAGGGTACACTTGTAGAAACGCTCTGTATACATTTTTTCAGGTGTCAGAGCGCTTCTACAAGTGGATTTTATTAAGCCTGCACCCTAACCCTGTGTTGACTAATGCAGGAAGCATCAATACGTCCATCAGGCACCTTACACTAGCTTCCTGTCTACCTCATTTATCTCCAGGTCATTAATACTGGCAAAACGCTTCCGCATCAGGCCATTCTCGTCAAATTCCCATAGCTCATTCCCATAGCTGCGATACCACTGGCCGTTGAGGTCGTGCCATTCATATTCAAAACACACGGCCATCCTATTCTCGCGAAAGCCCCATAGCTCTTTCTTTAGCCGGTAGTCCAGCTCTTTCTCCCACTTGCGTTTCAGAAAAGCTTTTACCTCTTCCCGGCCATTAATAAATTCTGTCCTGTTGCGCCATTCTGTGTCTATGGTATAGGCAAGGCATACCTTTTCAGGGTCTTTGGTATTCCAGGCATTTTCTGCCAGTTGCACCTTTTCCAGTGCCGTTTCCATATTGAATGGTGGTAGCGGTAGTTTTTGTTCCATGCAATAAATATAGAAAAAATGTTGGATGGACTAATATTTCGAATGGTAGTTACTTACCCACTGTAAACTCAAAGCAACTTCCTTCTCCCGGGGTAGAACTAATGGTTATTTCACCACTCATCTTCTGCACCAACCGTTTTACGGTAGAGAGGCCAATTCCAGACCCTTTATTATTAAACCTGTCAGTAACACCAAGTGTGCTGAAAAGGTCAAAAATGCGGCTTTGGTCGGCATCACTGATGCCTCTGCCATTGTCCTTCACAGAGAAGGAATACCTGGCGCCCTCATCGGTTACTAATAGTTCTATCTCCCCGTGCTTTTTATCGTTGTATTTTATGGCATTATTACACAGGTTCAGCAGCACCTGGAACAGCATATAGCGCGAAGAATATAGTTGGGTATCTCCATTAAGTATTTTGAATGAGAACTCAGTAGGAATGATGATCACATTTTTAAGCTCCTGTACAAGCTCGTTCAGGGTAAAGTGCTCTTTTTCTATTTCGGCGTTATTTACTACCTGGGTATGGTTAAGTATGCCTTCTACCATGTTTATGGCGCTGAGCGATGTTTCTTCCATCATATTCAGCAGCTTCATGCCGTCGCCATCCATCAGGTGGCCGTAAGCCGTTTTCAGGTATGATGCCGACATGGCCAGGCTGCTGCATGGCGACTTTATATCATGTGCTACCACATAAGCAAACCTGGATAAGTCTTCATTCAGCACTTCCATCTGCGCCTTTTGCTCATTTAGCTCTATGTTTTTCCTGCGTATCTCAAAGTGGGCAACCGTTTGCCTTGCAAGGGCCTTTAAGGTCTCTTTCTGGGCCTTTGTCAGTATGCGTGGCTTGTTGTCTATCACACATAGGGTGCCAAGCGCATTCCCCGTATTATTCACCAGGGGAATGCCAGCATAAAAAGCAATATTAGGATCGCCGGTCACTAACGGATTATCATAAAACCGTTCGTCATTGGCCGGGTCGCTTACTATAAAGATGTCTTCGGGCTCCCGTATCGCATGAGCACAAAATGCAAGGTCACGGTGCGTTTCTGTGGCTCCAAGCCCCACCCGCGATTTAAACCATTGGCGGTCATTATCAATAAGGGAAATAAGCGATATAGGTACACCACATATATCCGCAGCTATCTGGGTTATATCATCATAGTCCTGCTCCGGTAGGGTATCCAGGAGATCATATTCATATAGAGCAGCAATTCTTTGTAATTCATTGGCCGGCTTGGGGGCAACTCTCATGCGGTCTTATTTTTGAACTTTTAAATCTGTTAGCTATTTACGGTCGTGGCAATAAAGTGGTTTGTTATTTTGCAAAAATAGTTTAAAAAATTTATAATTGTAAATTTATTGTTAACGAAATTACAGACGTAATATTATTTTATTGTAATCGTAACGTCATTTGGGGCAAAGAATTATTGCCATTTAAATAAAAAGCGGGAGACTGAAAAGTCCCCCGCTTAAACTATTCTGAAAGATAAGATGCCTATTGCTCTATCACCATATGGAACACAGTATTCTCGCTGCCTGAATGTACACTTAGCATGTACATGCCATTCGCAATGGTATTGCTCAGCTGTATCTTTTCGTTTATAGTACCGTTATGAGCTATCACTTTGCTATTGTAGATAACCTGGCCTATCATATTGGTGATCTCTAGGGTCACTTCTTCATCTGTGGTTATACCTAATGTACCCTTAACGGTAAATGTGCCCTTGTTCGGGTTTGGTACCAGCTTTATGTCGCTTGCTGATGAGCTAACCACCTTAACACCCTCTGAGCTCATAGGAACCACCACCTGCGAAGAGCCTGGTAATGAACCGCATGCACTATGATTGGTTACCACTACGCTTACTACATCGTTGGCACTCATGATATCCTGGGTAAGAAGTGGCCCGGTAGCGCCTGTTATTTCAATACCATTGATAGACCACTGATAGGTAAGAGCTGTACCTCCGTTTGATACCACTGCGGTGAATGAGTCTACGTATGCAAAGCCACCTGCTATTTGCCCCTCAGTTGCAATAATACTTACAATAGGAAGGGTAGGGGTTTGTACCACCATACCTATAGTGTTGCTTAGTACCACTGTGTCTGTTCTGCAACGGTAGTTGCTGTTGAGTAAGCAGATCACTGCATCGCCATTGTTCGGCGTCATGGTGTAGGTAATGCCTGTGCTTACGATTGTTGACCCATTGAGTCTCCATTCATAATGAGGGGCAGTGCCTCCATTTACCGAGGTTGCTGAGAAGGTAACCATTGTGCCCTGGCATACTGTATCGCCTGGCGCTACGCCGATAGTAACAGATGGCGCCAGGTTTGGCAATACCGACATAGTCACCGCATCACTTGCCGTACCTGAAGGACAAAGTGCATTGCTTGTAATTGTTACACTTACAATTTGGCCGTCGGCAGGTGCAAAGCTGAAAGTGCTTGCAGCGCTCACAGGCGTACCATCTACCAGCCATGTGTATACAGGCGCTGTGCCACCATTTACAATAGACGCAGAGAAGTTAGTAATGCTGCCTGCGCAAATAGTATCGCCATTGCTTGAAGCAATAGTTACAGATGGGGTAACTGTTGGAGTAATGCTGACACCGGTGCTGCCGGTCATATTGCTGGAGCAGGCAGTAGTGCCATTTGTAGCCACTACTGTATAGGTGCCTGTTGCAGTCTGTAATCCCAGATCCAGGGTGCCTGCAACTCCCGTACCCGCTACTGGTGTGCCAACAGGCGTTGTGCTGTTATACAGCTGGTAGTTTACACCTGCATCAGAACCGCTAAGGTTTATATGAACGCCAGACCCGCCCGCACAATAACTTCCGCCGCCCGTTACTGTGTAAACAGTTGGCAATGGATAAACTGCTATCGCCGCGCTGCCGCTCATGCTGGTAGTACAACCTGTACCAATAACATGGGCAGCAGCGCTACCGTGGTGATCAATCCATTACCAACGGTTTATACGGTAACGGGCAGTGGCAGCTACTGTGCAGGTGGCAGTGGGGTACACGTTTACCTGGGGGCATCAGATACCGGTATTAATTATCAATTGTTCAGGGGCCTGGCTACAGCAGGCACAGCGCTTGCTGGTACCGGTTCGGCCCTTGATTTCGGTGCACAAACCATCAGCGGCAATTATACAATCGTTGCTACAAATGCAACAACGGCTTGTACCAACAACATGGCTGACAGCGCTATAGTGAGTACTAACGTTCCACCGGTTGCTTACGTGGTAATAGGTGGTGGCAGCTATTGTGCCAGTGGCATCGGGGCTCTTGTTTCAATTACTGGTTCTAACACAGGGATTAATTACCAGGTATATCATGGCACTACTCCTGTTGGTACGCCACAGGCAGGTACAGGCTTCCCACTCGACCTTGGC
>JABDHF010000064.1:0-718 GCA_013285595.1 Bacteroidota bacterium | reverse complement strand
ACCGTTGTTGCTACAAATACAATAACAGGCTGCACCAACACGATGACGGGCAGCGTATCTGTAACAGTAAATCCATTGCCTGCTCTGGCTACAGTTTCAGGTGGTGGCGGTTTCTGTGCCGGTGGTGCAGGAGCTGATGTGTTGCTGAGCAGCTCAGGAGCTGGTGTTAATTACCAGTTGTACAACGGCACTGCTACCGTGGTGGTGCAGTGAGTGGTACAGGCGATGCAATCGATTTTGGTTTGCAGACTGTGGCAGGTACCTATACAGTAAAAGCGATCAATGCAACTACCGGCTGCAGCGTTGATATGTCTGGTTCTGCTGCGGTGTCTGTTTATCCGTTGCCAGTTGTGTATTCAGTAACTGGCGGTGGCGCTTATTGTGCAGGCGGTACAGGTTATAATGTTGGCCTTACCGGCTCTGAAGCGGGAATGAGCTACCAGCTTTACAACGGCACCACGCCAACAGGCAGCGTGGTATCAGGTACAGGCTCAGCTATCAGCTTTGGCCTGCAGGTAGCTGCGGGTACTTATACTGTTGTTGCAACAAACAGCGCAACATCTTGTACTAATACCATGGGCGGCAATGCTACTATTACTATAAATGCGCTGCCGCCTGCATTTGCAGTTATAGGGGGTGGCAGCTATTGTACCGGTGGCATTGGGTATCACGTAGGGTTGAGTGGGTCTACAATAGGAATTCAATACCGCTTATATAA
>JABDHF010000063.1 GCA_013285595.1 Bacteroidota bacterium | reverse complement strand
ATGAAATATTTTTTCGATATAGATGCCTCCATGTTCAATCATTTATTATTCGTTATCATTGTTTTACTGGGCTCTGTAAAAGTGATTGCATCTATGATCACCGGTCACCTGCATGATGGCCTCCTAACTGTAAAAGACGACGCAATGTTTTTAAGAGAAGAAGTAGCCAGCTACAAGGAAAGATTTCAAAATGGTCAGTTGCAGGATGCCTTTATCAGCAACGTTCGGTCTTTCAGGGAAAACATGGCAACAATAGATATGCGCAACTGGCGGTTAAAATAGCATTTAAGCTATGAAATACCTTATATTCTCATTACTGCTTATCCTTAATTTTTCAGCAATTACTTATTGCCAGGAGCAACCTCAGGAAAAAAGCCCCACTTTTACATTAGGAGATAATAAAATAATATATTACGCCTCCATTCCTGTAGCAACTTTCACAAAAGAAACCTTGTTTGCAAACGCTCAGCAGTGGTACACCAAAAATTTCGAGACAGCCGACAATACGCTGATCATCAACAATATTAACGACGGTATCCTATCCGGCACAGGCATCATCCACCAAAATAAAAGGGACCAAAAAGCCGAACCCGGCGATGTGTTCTTTACTATTGACATGCGCATAAACAATGGTCTCTATACTTATACAGTACACGATTTGTATGGATTTGACAATACCGGCAAATTCTATTACTCAGACATGTATAATGAAGATCAATACCCGTCTGACAAGCCTAAGTGGCAGGCGCAGTACAGGCGTACTACACTCGGCAACATGAATAGCAAGATACTAGTAATGATCACCGAACTACAGAAGGAAATGATAACCCCAAAACTTGAAAAATAAACAAGCTATGGAACACAGTGTTGTAACCAGTAAGAATGTTCACCGCTTAAAATGGTGGCAGATAGCGCTTATCTCGGCAGTTGTTTCTTTTCTTGGTAAGCTCTCTGGCGGTAATGATACCGATCAGCAAAGGCTATATACAAAGAAGCTGAAACAAGCGCCCTGGGCGCCACCTGCATGGCTATTTGGCCCTGCGTGGACCATCAATAACTTCTTCCTGTTGCTTGGCTTGCAAAGGATCACCGAAAACGAGAATATATCCGAAAAGAAAAGGTTGCTGACGCTACAGGCCCTCATATGGTTTGTTTTCTTCTCATTCAACTATGTCTATTTCCGCAAGAAAAGCACAGTAGGCGCAGCCGTTCTTACCATGAGCGATGCGGTCTTCTCTGTTGCCAGCATTATCATCGCCAATAAAATAGATAAGAAAGTGGCGCTCGATTATCTGCCCCTCACCATCTGGACGCTGTTTGCCAGCACGCTTGCCGGCTACCAGGCGCTAAAGAACCCTGATGAAGCTCTGGGCACTCCCGCAATTTTATAGCTTAGGCGGCAACCGCTACAAACTCTTCCAGGTGAGCTATAGCATAGTCCAGCATAAGCCTTATAGTAGGTGCATTTAGTTTATGATACCGGCTATCTATTATCTCAAATTCTTTTAGCTCATCGTACAATTGTGCAAACTCTTGTACAGTTTTGGGCTTACTCAGCAGGTCTTTATTCAGCACAAATACTTTAAGCACATCGTCCAGCACTTTAGCCATTTCATTATCCCCGGCTTTATTCAGTTGTTCTATCATATTGGGCAGCAGGCTCACATACCCATTCTCTATAAACTGGATAAACCCACCCTGCCCTACCTGTGTGCGCACATAATCGTAAGTAAGTAGTAACTGCTGCCCGTCCGATAGTTCGTCTACAAACTCAAATGTTTGGCGGCGGTATAGCTCTTCATGCAGTGGCAGCGCTAAAAGATCGTACAGTTCATTGTAGTCGCCCATCGCATGAGCGTTTTTTATTTTATCTATATCAGCCGCAGGCAAAAATTTACTGTTCATTTCTATTATATTTGACCCGGTATTCTCTTAAAAAAATATCGTGCAAATATCAGGAATGAAGGCAACATTATTAAATATTCCCAACGTTTACCGGCAGATAATTTTCATTGTATGTCTCGTTGCCTGTATCTTATTTAAGATAGATCCGCCGATAGCCCTGCTGGCGGGCCTGGTCATTGCCCTGGTAGTAGGCCACCCTTTCCTGCAATACAACAAGAGAGCTACTACCCTGCTGCTGCAGGTATCTGTAGTTTGCCTCGGTTTTAATATGAACCTGGAACACGCCCTTAAAGCCGGCAAGGAAGGCTTTTTCTTTACCGTATGCACTATTGCTATTACTTTAACAGCCGGTTATTTTATAGGTAAGAAACTACGCATCAACAAAAATACGTCCCTGCTCATATCTAATGGCACGGCCATCTGCGGTGGCAGCGCCATTGCAGCAATAGCGCCTATCGTTAAGGCAACCGATGAAGAGATAAGCGTTTCGCTCGGCACCGTATTCATACTCAACTCCATCGCCCTGCTAATATTCCCTACCATTGGCCATTTACTCGGCATGTCCCAGGTGCAGTTCGGCACCTGGTGCGCCATTGCCATCCACGATACCAGTTCCGTAGTAGGCGCCGCTGCTAACTATGGACAGGAAGCTTTAGCCATCGCTACCACCATAAAACTGGAGCGCGCCCTCTGGATCATACCAATAGCTTTGCTCACCGCATATTTCCAGAAGAGCACCGGCAAGATCAAGATCCCCTACTTCATATTCTACTTTATACTGGCTATCATTGCCTCTACCTATCTGCCGGTATATTTCCCAATCCTCAATAACAAAATTGGCGATAACACCCTGTTTATGTGGGTGTACCAGTTCGGCCGGAAAGGCCTCGTAATCACCCTGTTCCTGATCGGCTCCGGACTGTCTTTAAAAACAATAAAGCAGGTAGGTTGGCGTCCCATCCTCCAAGGCGTGCTTCTCTGGATCATTATCGGCAGCCTGTCACTAGCAGTAATAAAAGGAATGTTGTAGATTGAAACGCACTATCATCAACTTTTCTTAAATTTGTAGTACAAAAAGAAGCTCATGTCTGACGCCCTGTTATACGAACACATTTTAGCCCTGCCCGATGATTTGAGAGCGGAAGTAGCTGATTTTGTTGCTTTCTTAGAACATAAACATAAACCGGCCAAAAAAATAAAGGAACGCAAGCTGGGAGGGTTAAAGGGCTCTTTTAAAATGGCTCCCGATTTTGACGAACCGCTTGAAGAGTTCAAAGATTACATGTAATGAAATATCTTTTAGATACGCACACTTTTATATGGTTCAGCGAAAATGATAAACAGTTGTCTAAAAAGGCAGCCAAGAAAATCGTGGATACTGATAATGAGTGTTTTCTTAGCATAGCAAGTCTTTGGGAAATTACATTAAATCAAATAATGGCAAATTAGATCTTAAGATCCCTTTCGTCAATATCTCTAAATTTCTCCACGAAAATAGCATTCAAATCCTTGCGGTAGACCTGAATAGCCTTTACAGACTTTTGAGTCTTGAGTTATTTCACAAAGATCCTTTCGACCGGATAATTATTTCACAAGCCATTGCAGAAGGCTTAACCATCCTCACCACAGACAAACAATTCAAGCATTATCCCGTAAAATGCTTGTGGTAGTAAGACCTTTTACTTACTGGAAATAATATCCATTGTTTGGAATCGTTAACAAATATGACAATTACACTCCGTTGATTATCAATGTCTTTGACATTGGCATACTATATGAATAGCTATACATAGCAGCATCATCTTAAAAATGCCATCCTATGTTTCAGTTATTATTTATATATCTCGCATTCAAAAACGGCAACATAGCTAAGGCAAAAGGCCTAAACCCGGTTTTATATTTTTTCGCCACTACATCTGCTATTCTTTTTTGCATGGTCACTGGCGGCGCCTTTGTAGCCCTTACTTTTTGCAGTCACACAACGGATTTTAATGCGCTGACATCTTTCGATCAAAAGCAACGCCTGGCAGCATCCCACCAGCTGCAACAGGCGCTTACCGGCGACCCCATACACTTTATCACCATCATGCTTTTCGCAGTTGGGGGCTACCTGCTCGCAAAATTCATGCTGGAGCAGGAAGCCGATATGAAACAACCGGAGCTGATCGGCTAAAGAATAATTCTTCTTCGGCAATACTATTTACCGCTCAAATTTCACCCGTGAGCTAACATTTAGTAATTTCCCCCCATGGAAAAGAAGGAACGCCCACCCGTATACTATAGTGAATACCTGCAACTGGATAAAATACTCAATGCACAGCAGCCCGAAAGCGCCAAAGAAGGTATAAGGGCCGATGATGAAATGCTCTTCATCATCATTCACCAGGCCTACGAATTGTGGTTTAAGCAGATACTGCATGAGCTGGATATTGTACGCGGTATCTTTAAGCAACCCAACATTCACAACAATACTCCGGATATATACAACAGCGTACACAGGCTGAAACGCATATGCAGCATAATGGAAGTGGCCGTATTGCAAATGGGCGTACTGGAAACAATGACCCCTCTCGATTTTCTTGACTTCCGCGACCTGCTGCGCCCGGCATCTGGCTTTCAAAGCATACAGTTCAAAATGATCGAAGCCTCCCTGGGGCTTAGCTACGATCATCGCCATGGCAAATCCTACTATCTCTCTCAGCTTACACCTGCCGATGTAGAAAGAGTAAAAAAAGCAGAGCATGAGCTGTCGCTGCTTGTGCTCATCAACCAGTGGCTGGAACGTATGCCCTTTGTTAAGAACAAAGAGTATTGGCAGGATCATGCAAATAGTTCGTTCTGGCTTAAATACCGCGACGCATATGTAGGAAGCCTCTCACCTGCAGAGCAGCAAAACCTCGGTATATTTAACAGCATCTTTATGGAAGATGCTGCATACCCCGAAGGCCGCGCATTCAGTGCCGACGCCAGCCGCAATGCACTGTTCATCATGCTCTACCGCGATCACCCTTTGCTGCAACTACCCTACGAGCTGCTAAACACATTATTAGAGATAGACGAATCCCTCTCTATGTGGCGGCACAGGCATATACACCTGGTGCAGCGTACCATAGGCAAGCGCGTAGGCACCGGTGGCAGCACAGGCGCAGAATACCTGCGCGGCGCCGCAGATAGCCATTACGTATTTAAAGAGTTGGCAGAGCTAACATCATTCCTGCTGCCTCGCCATTTATTGCCACAACTACCAGAAAAACTCGTAAAAGATCTCAGCTATCGGGCATAATTCACCACAGAAATAATGTTGATAATTGAATAATTGACAAAGCAAAGATCATTCAACCATTCAACTAATCAACCAATCAACCAATCAACCATTCAACTAATCAACCAATCAACCAATCAACTAATCAACCATTAACCAGCTTGTTTGCAATCGAGATAAAGGACATACGCAAAAAGTACAAGGGCGCAGAAGCATCTGCCCTCGATGGGTTTTCTTTTCTCGTAAAACAGCAGCAGATAGTGGGTTTACTTGGCCCAAATGGTGCCGGCAAAACAACCACCATCAGCATACTGTGCGGTATCATACAGCCTGATAGCGGTGCTGCCTTTATACTGGGCAAAGACTGCATGAAGCAAATACAGCAGATACGGTACCTGATAGGTATGGTGCCGCAGCAGATCGCCCTCTTTGGCAATCTTACCGCCATGGAGAATTTCACCTACATAGGCCGGCTATATGGTCTGAGCACAGCTACCATTAATACCCGCACCCGCCACTTGCTCGAACGCCTGGGGCTCGACAATCAGGCACACAAACGCATAAACGCCTACAGCGGCGGCATGAAGCGCCGGGCAAACATAATAGCATCGCTCCTCCATGAGCCGGAAATACTGATACTCGACGAGCCTACTGCCGGCGTAGACGTGCAGTCAAGAGCTATGATACTCGACTTTCTTAAGGAATACCGCAGGCAAAACAAAACCATACTCTATACCTCTCACCTCATGGATGAGGCCGAGCAGATATGCGACGAAGTAGCCATCATAGACGAAGGCAGGTTTGTAATAAGCGGAGCCCCAAAAGAGCTGGTAAAAAACACGGTTAATTGTAAACGGCTGGAAGACGTATTCCTGCACTACACCGGCCGCACGGTAAGAGACACAACAGAATAGCATGAAGAAAATAACAGCAACAATAATAAAAGAGTGGTTATTGATGAGGCGCGACATATCGGGCCTTATCCTGCTGTTAGTAATGCCTGCAGCCCTTATCATTGTTATGGCGCTGATACAGGATGCACCTTTCAAAGACTACAAAGAATTAAAGTTCGACCTGCTCCTGGCCGACAATGACCACGGCAGCCTCGCCGCTCAAATAACTAACGGCCTCAAACACAGCAAGAACTTCTACGTAACAGACAGCCTTGATGGCAAGCCCATAACAGAAGCCCAGTTGAAACAACTGCTGAACAAAGGCGACTACAAAATAGGTATTGTAATACCATCAGGTGTTACCGCAGAAATGGTAAATGCAGCAAACATTGTAGTCAACGACATTGCTAAAAGAACGGGCATTACCACCACGATGCCAACCAGGGAGTTGCGGGGGCAAATGTATATACACCTCTACTTCGATCCGGTTTCAAAACCATCTTTCAGAACACCTATTGCTGCTGCCCTCGATAAGTACATTACTTACTCAAGCACAAACATTTTAATGGAGCGCCTGTCCATGCTAAGCAAAGACACCACAACCACCACGACAGATAAAGCAGACCTCAGCAAAATAATGCAGGGAATAGGATTGAAGGAAGAACCACTCAACGACAAGGGCGACCTGATGCTGCATATAAATTCTGTGCAGCACAATGTACCGGCATGGGCTATATTCGGCATGTTCTTTATTGTAGTGCCTATTGCCGGCCACCTGCTCCGTGAGCGCGAAGATGGCAGTGCATTTCGCATAGCGCTCATACCCGGCGCCACGTTTTATGTTACACTGGGTAAGATCGTTTTTTATACCCTTATCTGCACCGTTCAGTTCATGATCATGTTGTCTATAGGCTTATGGGCTATGCCTGTCTGGGGTTTACCCGCGCTATACCCGGGCCTGCACCCGCTGCTGCTGCTTCCGGTAGCTGTTTGCATAGCTTTTACAGCTACCGCCTACGGGCTTTTTACCGGCACTATATTCAAAACCATTACACAGGCGCTACCCTTTGGCTCTGTTTCCGTCGTTATATTATCTGCCATCGGGGGCATTTGGATTCCTGTAGAAATACTGCCCGAGAGCATGCAGCGCCTCGCCATCATCTCCCCCATGCACTGGTCGCTCGATGCCGTAAACCAGGTGATCCTTCGCAACGGAGATCTGTCATCTGTGCTGCCATCATTAGCTATATTATTCGCCATAGGCGTCCTCCTTTGGGTCGCCAGCCTCATCATCAGCAAGCGTCAAAACAGGCCTATATAAAAGCAAGAACCGCCCCGGTATTCCGGAGCGGTTCTAACATTATTATCATTACTTTATTTGCCGGCAGGAACTGCAGCAGGTGCTGCTTGTTGTTGTTGCGCTGCCCTTGTAGCGGTGTATTTACCATATTGTTCTGCCGACATCGCTTTTTGAAACTTGGCATCTTTAGTTGCCATCATTTGCTTGCCTTGCTCTGCAGTAGGCTGTTGTCCTTTTCCACGCATGTCCATCATTTCTTTCACGTAGTCAAGCTCGGCATTATACACACCCTGGTATTGTTTGTCGTCAAGGTTGTATTGTTGTTTATACATCTGCGCACGCCTTGTAGCCATCTGCTCTGGCTGTGGTTGTTGCTGGCGTGCTGTTTGCGCCTGCGTACCTGCAGCATTTTGAGGTGTCATGGTCACCGATGATTGCGTGCTTTGCGCAAAAGAGAGCATAGAAGCCGATGTTATCAAAGCACAAGTAAGGATCAACTTTTTCATTTGTTTTGTTTTTAGTGGTTTAGAATAAGGGCTAAATTAGAGTAATTATTCTAAACTAGCATTAAAGTAATTAATTTATTTATAAGCTATTTTCAAGATTTTTCACAAAAACCTCACTGGCAGCAAGTTTCACATTGCTGATCACTCCTATAAGCCGAAACGCCATTTCAATTCCCGGTTAATATTTTCACTGCATCACCTGCACAGTCACTCCCCCCGCTCATCACTTTTCTTTAAGATCAGCATATAGCAGGTACTTCTTGCGGATCTTTTTAAAAGCCTCAATATCCTTTTGCCACGACTTTCGTATAGCATATTCGCTCTCGCCATTTTTTATTTGCTCCTCAAGTTTCGTAGATCCGCATAGCGTCACAAAAAATGCGGTAAAGAATTTATCCTTATCAGGATAAGCCTTATAAGCATCCATGAGCCAGTTGATCCGGAATTGCCCTTCAGTTTTTTCCAGCACCTCCACGGCGATATTACCTATCAGTTCACCATAGCACACTTTACCCTCATTGGGCGGATGCGTGGCCCCCACCCCACTCTGTGGCGTAAAGGTATAAGTATACCGTCCTGAAAGCTCCGGGCTGCCAAACTGCTGAAAAGGTAGCGCCGTGCCCCTGCCCACACTCACCACCGAACCCTCAAACAAACATAGCGATGGATAAGCATACACCGCAGCCATCGTCCGCAGGTTGGGCGATGGCGCTACCGGCAGCTCATACCTCATATCGTGGGTATAATGCTTGCAGGGTATCACCTTCAGGTCAATACCATCCACATCGGCCCAGTGCTCGCCTTTCAGCATACCGGCATATTCACCCGCCGTCATACCATACACCACCGGCACCGGCTGCATACCCACAAACGATTTATGTTCCTTCTCCAATACCGGCCCATCCACATACCAGCCATTAGGGTTAGGCCTGTCCAGCACCATCAGCTGCTTGTGGTTTTGCGCACAAGCCTCCATACAATACTCCAGCGTGCTGATGTAAGTATAGAACCGCGCACCCACATCCTGCAGGTCATACACCAGCACATCCACATCCGCCACGTCTTCCTGCCGCGGCTTGTTATGTTTGCCATACAGGCTCACTATAGGCAAGTGTGTAGCGCTGTCCGTCATATTATCCACATTAGCCCCCGCATCCTCATTTCCCCTGAACCCATGCTCCGGCACAAATATCTTCACCACCCTCACATGCCGCCTCAGCAAAATATCCAGCAAAGAAGAATCCCCCACCCTCGATGTCTGGTTAATGACCAGCGCCACCCGCTTCCCCTTCAGCAGCGGCACATACTGTCCCGGCAACGCATCCGCCGGCTTTATGCCAGTATTATACAACTCCCAAACATAAGCATCCGCCCCCGGCGCCACTAGCAGCAATAAACCCACTAACCAACCCAATCTTATATAATTCATTTGTGTGTAAGCTTAGTAATATCAAATATAGCGCATTACCTCCATAGCATGCTACGAAAATGGGAGCGCTTGCCTGTAAAGGCTTTTAAGGTGATTATTGGGGAGGAGTTGATGATTTGGGAATGCTATGGAAGCAATAAATATAGTTTTTATATTAAATATTATATAATATTTTCTACACCAAACATAGCCGCGGCTAACCATCTAAAATTATGTACCTGCCCCGTAGGGGCTAAAGCTTTGTAGCCTCACCATACCCCCAACACACGCGAGCCGTAGGTTCGCAACCAATACACCATGGGCCGCTCTAAATGCTAAAAGAACTATTCAATTTTTCTAGATGAGCTTTAGGGTCAAAGTCTTTTACAAAGCCACTTTTTTCACCCTCAATAAGGGCGTCAGTAAGGAATTTCTTCTTTTGTTCTTCAGACGATGCGTCCGTAAAAACAGGTTCCTCTAAATTATCGTCTGATAAAATTGAAATATTGCGCCGTATAATATTCATTTATCTCAATTGTGTTGTAATCAAAAGCTATAAATTAGAAAATTGGCTGAACATTCTTTAACGTTCTATTTTCTTTGGTGTAATAGTCTCCTACGACAAAATCACTACTGTTAAGTTCTTGTGTTATATATGAAGTGGTGTATATTAACTGGTATGAGTTAGCATCAAATTTCATGAGCCTTTCTATCAGTATTTTCTGAAAATTCTGGGCGCGTTTCTCTTCAATTCCTTTATCTTCCATGTTATCTGCAACTATAAATCTTGGATATCGCATCTCAGGTATTGATAAGGAAGCTAGAAATATTGAAAATCTAGCGGTAATCTTTAGATAGAAATTAGAACTTGCAGAATACTTTGAATATTTATTAGTTAAAAAAGAGATATTATTTGAGTAATCGACATGAAAGTCATTTGCATTTTTGAATTCATCTTGCCTGTGCAGATCATTATTCAAAAGATAAAGAGCTTCAATTTTGATTTGACGGTCAATGGCTTCTTTTAGACTATTTTGCTTTCGTTCCGTCATGTTTATAAACGCTTCCACGCTATCTTTCTCTTTTATTAAGTTAGCTTGTTTTTTCAAGAGATCAGAATAGCGATGAGCATTTTCTAACATTGTTCTAAATTGAAGTATTTCTCCCTCAATAAATCCTTTATCTGTATACAGCTTCTCAATTTGCTCTTGTTTACTTGTTGAGACATCTTTAACCCCCTCATCAAATTGTTTCTGCAAATCTTTTAGAATACCCATTTCTTTTTTCAATCTGGGCGTCAATATCTCCAATTCATTCTTTAATGTTTTTTGAATAGAATTTGATTCGGTTATTTGAAAACCAATTTCCTGCTCCATACGTCTTCCCTGAGTTATCCCATATGTGGAATCAATGGTTTCCTTACAAAGTTTACACGTAGTTTGTGTATCATGCTCACCCTTTTTTATTTCAGTAAGACATTCCGGACAATAATATAATGTGGAGTTATTTAGAAATTCTCTTGTAGCGAGCGAATTTTTTAGCGCCTTAAGTTTTTCATTTAATGAGTTGATAAAAAAATCATTATCAGTAATCTCAAAGCTAATCTTGTCATACTCATCTGAAAGACTTGTGATAACGCCTCTTTGTTTTGCAATACTATCTGAAAGCTTTTGAAAGCGAAAATCGTTAATCTTTATTTTAGCAGCTTTATCAGACAGTTTTAAACTTGAGATCAAGGTCTCAATATCAGAAATTTCTCTCTGCGCATTCTCTATTTTAATTTCTATATTATCGGGATTTAACAACAAAATGTCAGAAAAGAAACCTTTGGTTGCTTTAACTTCACTTTTAACCTCTTCTATTTCTTTTAATAATTCTAGAAGTCTTCTTTTATTTTGATACAATTCGTCATTGTATATTCCTAATAACAATTCGGATGTTGTCTCACGAGTGATTTGCGAATCGAATTGCTCATAATAGAATAGTGAACTCGTTGGCGATTCTTGATCGATGTACATTAAACGCAACAATTGATGAATTGTAATGTTGCTATCACCTTTTACAATTGGGATATTTAAGTTATTGAAAATAACATTGGAAAAGCTTTTGGTTTCGGAATAAGAATTATACCCAAATTTTTGCCAGTGCTTGCCTGCTGGAGGATTTCGAGACTCTTCATAGCTGCCCCAATAAAAATACATTGGAATTCTAGCTTTTACCTTATTGCTGTCATCTAACTCAATAGGTCTTCTGATAGTAATTGTTGCATTGTTCATTTCAGTTTCTGCAAAAACCTCTGCGCACGCTTTTGCTTCGGGAACAAAATCATTAAAATCACCCCCTAAAATAAAAAAAATAAAATTCGAAATAGTAGATTTCCCGCTACTGTTTTCGCCCCTAATAATATTGACACCTTTATGAAACGGCTCATCGTACGCCACTTCTCCTTTAAGTGTTATTATAATTAGACGGTTAATAAATAAATTGTTACGCGTCATATTTGCTAATCATAAGTTTAGTCCGATGTTTCAAGCCATCTGGGCCAAACATCGATATGGTTGAAAAGTGCAACGTCATCAAGGCAATTACATTTTGTTCCGTATAAGTTAGTGGTTCAAATTTGGAGTTGTAATCACTTAACAACTTTTCCGAAATAACAGAAACGCGATTTTCTTTTAGCGACTCCTTGTTTATTAATCCATAAGAGCTAAGACATTGCAACGCAGTTATCTGATAAGGTCTCAATTTCTCAAAAACTTTTTTATTGTCAAACACTTCGTTGTAAGGATTATTTTTCTGTTTGATAAATCTTTTTCGCAATTCTCTAATTTCATCATCCTCTTTTTTTAGCGCAATCGAATGTACCTGCTCGGGAAAAAGCAGATAAAAGTCCCAAATCCTTAATCTATCAACCTCTATAAAGTCTGCTCGTTTGTAATGAGTCAGTAGACGTATCATTCGGTAAATCGCATGATAGTAATCATAGGCTTGATTGTAGACTATCATACACAGCCCAATTTAGGTGGCATTTGCCCGTTAAAAAAAATATCATCCCAGAAATATGATCAACAGTATAATTTAGAAATGTATCATCTTGACCGTCTTGGTTAATAAGTGAAAAAATCGGCATTACAATCTTTTCGGTAACAGATTCCATAATAACCCTTTTTTCAACTCCTTCCCTTATGAGTGGTTCGACATAGGTTTCGAACTTCAAATTAATCATAGCAAATAACTCTAAATCTATACGTTGTGCAGTTTCATACAATTTGTTTTTTTCTAGTTTTTTACTGTACTGGTGTTTCTTATAAGTGGCACGAGCAATTTCTTGTTGACTAAATCCTCCATCTGCTAGTTTATCAGGCATGCTCTTCCCATCAAGTTCTGTATTATAGCTAATAAAATCCTCTATAAATGCATTGTATCTTATGTCCTTTTCTACCTCTTCCTTCAGTCGCTTGAAACGTTGGCCTAATCTGCTCAACTGGGAGAATTCTATGTTTCCAGTTAGAGACTGTACATTAACCTGTTGTTGTATTGGGGCATTATTGGTAACATCTTGTTGAGTTAAATCCATTACATTTCAATATTTCCTGTATTATACTGAATGTTTATCTGCTTTTCTACCTTATCATTGGAATTAATATTTTGCCGCATATTGCCATTTAGCATAATTTGAGCCTGGGTTACCATTTCCTTCAATTCTGCTGCCATTTGTGGGTTATTGTTTAGTTCTTTTTCTAATTGAAGTCGGAATTCCGATTCGTTATTTTTCGCCAGTTCCTCTATATCATCATTTCTATTCTTTGTAAAAGGTTTTTTTACCGTTGTCCAAATATCTTCTCCAATCTTTCGGGCAACCCCTTCTCCGGTTTTTTCCAAAAAAGGCTTGGCAAGCGTGTACGCAGTAAAAGCGAGTGTGGCTATATCCATAAATAGTTTTTATTAACTTTTAAACACGTTATCAATTATCTTTTAATTATCGATTCAATTTCACGGCGAATATCGTCAAATATAATCTTGTGGTTTAACAAATAAAACGGGAAAAACACCCTTGCAAATTTCACATTTCGTGTTATGAGTTACGATACCGTTCAAATTCAAACACCCTACCTTTCCCCCTAAAAAATGCCCACCACAATCACCCTTACCAAACAAAAACCCCTATCCATGATTTCCATAGCACCAAAGCAAATGAAAAAACACCCCACCCGCTCCCCCAAAATCGCATTAAAACCCGCTACAGGCAAGCATCTCCGTTCCACATAGCTTGTCATGGTGAGCCCCGTCGAACCATGACATGCGTTGAGTGCAACGCTAACCATCAGAGCAAACACAAAATACCCACACTCCTCCCCGAAAACCGGCCTGTAATCCGCCACCAGCAAGCACTTCATTTTTAAATAATAATAAATTAAATGTAAATAGCACCCACAAAGACACAGTTACAATTTGACGTATCAACATATCAACTAATCAACCAACGACAGCCAAGGTTGTGTTAATTACGGCATATCGCCATATACTTCAGTATCTTTATGTATGAATAAGAACGGGCCTATAATTGTGATCGAGGATGATGCAGACGATCAGGCACTACTAGCAGAGATATTCCTAAAGCTAGGCTACCGCAACAAAGTATCCTATTTCTCAGATGGCAACGAAGCCCTTGGATACATCAACGACACCGAAGAGCAGCCATTCCTCATCCTCTCTGATATCAACATGCCAAAGATCAACGGCTTTGAGCTGCGAAACAAGATATTTACCGACGAGAAGCTGCATACCAAGTGTATCCCCTATCTGTTCTTCACTACAAGCGCCACCAAAAAAGCAGTCATAGATGCCTATGCAATGTCCGTGCAGGGCTTCTTCATCAAGCCACCCACCATGCAGGGCCTCGAAAACACCATAAGGACAATAGTAGAATACTGGAAGCAATGCATAGCCCCCGGCGAATTCGACTGATGCCTCACTTACAAACAATAATTACTCCGTCTTTACACCCTATACCAACGTATCAACTAATCAACGATTAAACTAATCAACCAATCCTTTAAACGTATCTCCCTGCTTCACATCACCAGTCTCATACCCCTTCTTAAACCAGTACACCCGCTGCTGAGATGTGCCATGTGTAAAAGCATCGGGCACCACAGTACCCTGCATTTGTTTCTGCAGGCGGTCGTCACCTATCGCGTTGGCTGCGTTTAGCGCAGCCTCCACATCGCCTGGCTCTATTACGTCTTCGGTCTTTTGCATGTAGTGCGCCCATACCCCGGCATAGAAGTCAGCCTGCAGTTCCAGCATCACAGACAGGCGGTTAGCCTCCGTTTTGCTGGCATGGCTCCGCATCTCCTCATACCTTTGTTCCGTACCCAGCAGCTTTTGTACATGGTGCCCCACCTCATGCGCTATCACATAAGCATTGGCAAAATCCCCCGGCGCATGAAACCTGTTTTTCAGCTCATCAAAAAACGACTTGTCCAGGTACACCTTCTCATCCCCCGGACAATAAAACGGCCCCGTAGCGCTGCTCGCCATCCCACATGCCGATGATACCGACCCCTCAAAAACATGCAGCGTAGGCTTCTGATAAGTCTTGCCCATATCGTTAAATACACTTGTCCACACATCCTCGGTCTCCGCCAGTATCACCCTTATAAAGTGGTCGGTAGAGTCCTCCTGCGCCGCGGTTTTCTTATAAGCCTCCTGCTGCATATCAGGCTGCTGCTGGCTGTTATTTAACACAGCCGCAGGATTGCCACCCAGCAGGTACACAATAACAGCGATAACCAGGGTACCTATCCCCCCGCCCACCAGCTTACCACCAAAACCACCGCCGCCACTGCCATACTCCACATTATCGCTTTCCCTTTGCCCAAACCAACGCATAAAATAACTTTTAACGATTATCTAAAAACAACTGTGCCAATTACTAATGTAAATAATAAACGGCACAAAAAAGCGTGGAAACCATAACGGTCCCCACGCCCTTCCATCTTCACTTGCTTTATTTCTTTTTTTCGGTAATATCGCCACTATACGAGTTGCAAGAGCTATTCACATTATTGCTCATAGTTTTATATCGGCCACCATCGCAATTATCGGCTTCCTGGCGGCGCAGGCGTTCGCTCCTGCGGGCCAGCCTTTCTTCTCGTCTTTCAGTACGCCTGTCCACAACCTGTCCATCATTTTGCGCCAGTCGCTCATCCCGTACCCGGTGGTCATCCTGCGTCGGGCTTCCATCAATATACTGTGTCGATGTGCCAGGGGTACTGTTGCCCGGCTGGCCCATAGTTGCATTTTGTATCTGCGCATTTACGCTTCCGGTGGCCAGGCAAAGTGCCAGTGCACCTATCAATGTTATCGCTTTCATAGTCTTTGGTTTTTCATGTTACACAATCACTTTCTGCACACCAAAGTTGAAAAACCATGCCGCAATATTACAGTAAATGTTAAAACCTAAACAGCCTTTTCCGCTTAAACACACCACCACATACCGACCAATAAACAAATCAACAAAACCTAAAAAAGCGGCAACTGGTTATTCCTCAACCTCCTAAAGGCGCTCGTATTCCATTCCATCCTTGTCTCGTTCAGGTGGTATTTCTTACAGTATATCCCGAACTGCGTCTTTATCAGCTCTGCAAACTTACCATCGCCCACTATCCTGTTCCCAAAGCGGCTGTCGTTTACCTTGCCATCATGGCACTCGCTTATCTGGTGCCACACTTTGTCAGCCCGGTCGGGGAAAGATTTATACAGCCAGTCTTTAAATATACCGCCTATGGCGCCATTCAGCCGCACCACGGTATACCCCGCCCATTTGGCGCCCGCCTCGCTGGCAGCTTTCAGCACATCGTGCATATGCATATCGTTAAGGCCCGGTATCAGCGGCGCATTCATTATGCCCGTAGGCACCCCAGCTTTAGATAGCGTCTCCACCACCTTCAGCCTGCTGCGGTAGCTGGCCGTACGCGGCTCCATCACCCGCCGCAGGTCCTCATCCAGCGACGTTATCGACGAGAACACCCTCACAAGGTTCAGCTTCGCCAGGTCCTGTATAATATCCATATCCCGCAGCACCAGGGCATTCTTAGAGAGTATGCCCACAGGGTTGCGATAGTCCAGGCATATCTCCAGCAGCGCCCTGGT
>JABDHF010000062.1 GCA_013285595.1 Bacteroidota bacterium | reverse complement strand
ACGGTCTTTGAAAACTGCACCTTCAAAGGTGTAGATTTCAAGTATTCCGATCTGCGAAATGTGTGCTTTGACAAGCAAACTTTTATCGGAGTTAAGTTTGACAAAGCGGCGCTGAACGAGGCTACATTTAATGGCGCAACGCTCCGGAATGTATCTTTCAGACCAACATATGCCCTGACCAATAAATATTACAAAGCTATTAAAACCATTTGCTTCGACGGCGCGATAATGGATAAGCTTACCTATGCAGAACTCAAAGGCATGGGAGCCGAATTGTCGAAGGTTACATTTATATAATGAGCGAAGTGCATATGCAAAAACAACTTAATTCAAGAAGAGGGCTGCAAAGTTCTATAGGCTGTTTGATGTTCGGTAGAGCGCGGTAATGAAAGATCGTCAAAACAATAAACGTTATATTTGCTTGAGATTTCCTGTTGGAATATGGCATAGTGCTTGCCCTCCTCCGTCTTTTCTGTCCCTCTATTGTCCCTGGAAAACAAATATAACGTCTGAAAGTGTTGCCAGTAAGGCGATACATAAAAAAGTATTGTTCCTGTTCGGGGCACAAAATGATAGCGGAGGATGGCAAGCGCTTGCCATTCTCCGCTATCATTTTCTCTCCGCCCCAGCTCTTTTTGTTTAGCTTTGGTCAACTCATGAGTAACGGTTTACATAAATTCTGGCAGCACAATAGTAAAAAAGTTCTAATGATCAGTATTATATCATTTAGTATTCCTATACTGTTGTTAGTAGTTGCAGGAGGGCAAATTGTACAGTGCCTAATACTTTCACTCCTGTTGGCATTGTTAATGGTATTCACATTTGCTATAAAAGGTGTAGTATTTTTTGCTACCGTTGACAATTTTTTGTGCGATGAATCAGACAAATCGATAATTCCTCTTTTTGAATCTGGTTATTTGATTGAACTACAGAATGAGGAAAACAAACTTACTTTCACTACGGAGCGATTAGGGGTGTGTTGTGATGTTTTCCGTAGCGGTGATGATAATAAAGGAAGGCTTGCCTGGCGTGGGTTTGAGACCTGTTTTCGGGGAGGACTCCATATGTTTTTCGTGCCCTGATTTTTGTTTTGGAAGGTGAGGTGGGTATGAGATGGGTGGGGGAATAAGAGGGGTGTTGTACAGGGATAGCTGTAACGGTAGTGATGAAAACAGATGCTTGCCTGGCGTGGGTTTGAGACTTGTTTTCGGGGAGGACTCCATATGTTTTTCGTGCTCTGATGTTTGCTTTGGAAGGTGAGGTGTGATATGTGATGGTTGGGGAGGAAGAGGGGTGTTGTGCTGGGATCTCCGTAGCGGTGGTGATGAAAACAGATGCTTGCCTGGCGTGGGTTTGAGACTTGTTTTCGGGGAGGACTCCATATGTTTTTCGTGCTCTGATTTTTGCTTTGGAAGGTGAGGTGTGGTGTGTGATGGTTGGGGAGGAAGAGGGGTGTTGTGCTGGGATCTCCGTAACGGTGGTGATGAAAACAGATGCTTGCCTGGCGTGGATTTGAGACTTGTTTCCGGGGAGGACTCCATATGTTTTTCGTGCTCTGATTTTTGCTTTGGAAGGTGAGGTATGTGATGGTTGGGGAGGAAAAGGGGTGTTGTGCTGGGATCTCCGTAGCGGTGACTGACATTATTTTCATAGGTTGTGATTGTTTGTGAATAGGCCATAATGCAAGTTACGGGATGGGAAATGGAGTGGGAGCGATGGTTCCGGGGGATTGTCTGAATCAGGATTTATACCATTTGGACATTTAAACCACACTCATTTTAAATTTTGGCTAAAGCCTATATTATTATTCATTTTAACCCGGCCTGAAGGCCAGGGCTATTAGCGTGATTGGTGTGCTTTCAATGCACAACTGGTATTACAGGATAAACGGATAAGGCAGGATGTATGTATGAACATAGAATTAGGAAATTTCTGAAATTTATGGGCCAAAGTAGCAGCAAGTCGAAAAGACTTGCTGGCCTCGTATGCACAAGTGGAAAACACTTGCGCCAAACGGGGAGTTAATAAAAGACCTGCGCTCCTTTATTTTAAATTATTATGTTTCTCTGTAACCTTTCACTATAGGGTAAAGTTCAATGAAAGAAGTTCCTGACCTGGATTCGAAGTTCGTGCCTTCGAGATACATTGAATTACAATAGGCTATACATATTACATAGCCTATTTTTGTTTGCAGCTAACTCGTCTTGCGTTAAAAATTGCATTGTGTTTTGATTGTCAAGCTGTTGCACTTCCCCGTGCACAAAAACATGTTCGCGCACCCAAATCTCATAAATCAGGTCAGGCAACAAAATTGCCTGTTCATATGCAAAACGTACATGCTCATCCGGCTTTAGTGGTTGCAATAATGGTTACTTGGTAATTTTCGATAACTAAAAACTAATAGTCCTATGAAAAACAAGAACTCCAAAAACGCAAATTTCCGAACGCTTGCCTATGCACTAATATGCATATACCTGCTCGTTGCTGCAAGCTGTAAGAAAAGCAATTCTAACAACAGCGCCTCGCAAATTACCAACCTTCAATTGGTAGCACAAGGTCTCGTATCGCCCGTTACCCTGGCCGAGTCGCCCGACAGTACCCACCGCCTCTTTATCCTCGACCAGACTGGCAAAATATGGATCGTAGGCGCAGATGGACAAATGCTCACCCAACCCTTCATCGACCTTTCCAGCAAAATGGTAACGCTTGAACCTAACTACGATGAACGCGGCCTGCTCGGCATCGCGTTCCATCCAAGCTTTAAGACCAATGGCAAATTCTACCTTTTCTATACCGCCCCGCCACCCAACAACGGCACCAATTCGGGCTGGAGCAGTACTACCACCATTTCCGAATTTAAAGTATCTGCGTCCAACCCCAACATGGCCGATGTATCGTCTGAGCGTGTACTCATCTCGGCCCCCCATCCATATCTCAATCACAATGGCGGCACACTAGCCTTCGGTCCCGATGGCTACCTCTACTTCTCCATCGGCGACGGTGGCAATGCGGATGATGTAGGCATGGGTCACGTAGACGACTGGTACTCTGTAAACGCGGGCGGCAATGCCCAGAACATTTATGCTAATCTTATGGGCAAAGTATCAAGGATAGACGTAAACAGTGGCGCTCCCTACAACATTCCCGCAGACAATCCCTTTGTAGGCCGTGCCGGCGCCAGGCAGGAAATATATGCTTACGGCTTCCGCAATCCATATCGCTTCTCGTTCGATATGGGTGGGTCGCACCAACTGATACTGGGCGATGCAGGCCAGTCGCTCTACGAAGAGATAAACCTCGTTACCAGTGGCGGCAACTACGGCTGGAATGTAAGAGAAGGTACCGCCTGCTTTAATACCGATAGCGACCTGCTGACCCGTACATCATGCCCCACGACCGACACTATTGGCCACCCGCTGGTAGACCCTGTTATACAACTCGTCAACTTCGCCAACCCCATCGGCGGCGGCCTAGCTACCGTTATCGTGGGCGGCAATGTGTATCGCGGCACAGCAGTAAAAAGCATGCAGGGAAAGTATGTATTCGGCATTTACTCCCAGGATGGCAAAGCAAATGCCAGGATATATTCTGCAAACCCATCGGGCAGCTCCTGGGCTTACAACGAGATAGCCCTCAAGGATCTTCCTAACAATCTTGGCCAGTTCCTCAAAGGTTTCGGCCAAGACCTCTCCGGGGAAATTTACCTGATGACCACAATGCAAGGAGGCCCGCAAGGCACAACCGGCAAAGTATATAAACTGGTAAGCCAGTAACCTCACTTCTTGTATGTTTGGTTTACACACCTGGCCCCTGTGGCCAGGTGCTGTTTTTTAACAACCTCTCACGGTGAGAAAGATGGACGAGTAATTTATTTCTTAGGATATACTACAAAATTTCCGCTCAATAAATTATCTCTATCTACTCATCCGAATAATAATTTTAACCGCACAGGAACAAAGTTCTACTTTTGCTTAACGCTGTTAAATTATTTAGTGGCATTAGGAAATGGGTAGCAAGGACCGCATATTACGATTGAAGGAGGACACCAGGGCTAACATCCTGGATGCGGCGCTTAAGATAGCAAAGCAGGAGGGTTGGCAGTCGCTTAGTATGCGCAAGATAGCTGATGCTATTGAGTATACGGCTCCAATCATATATGAATACTTCGCCAATAAGGAAGCTATACTGCTGGAACTAACTAAGAAAGGCTTTTCGATCTTAACCTGCCAGATACAAAATGCCAGGGATCAGCACCTGCTGCCTGCCCGGCAACTGGAGGCTATGTGGTTTGCCTACTGGGATTTTGCCTTTGCAGAGAAGGAGTTGTACCAGGTAATGTTTGGCATAGAGGTGAATTGCTGTGAGCTGGCGAGGATATTACCGGAATCGGAAGGGCCTGCAGATCTGATATGCGATGTAATTGTAGCACTGATGGCGCCGACTGTTCCTACCGAGGAGGACCTGTGTACTAAATATTATACTTTCTGGTCTGTGATACATGGGCTTATTTCTATCAACATAGTACGCAGGGGCAGATCTGACGAGGTCAACCAAGAAGTACTTAAGATAGCCATAGGTGGTATTATCCGTTCTATAGCAGCATAATTTTTTTTCGTCATTATTTAACAGTGTTAAATAATTTAATAGCGTAAAATTAATATTCAATTATCAATCAGTTCAAACAAAAAGTCTATGTATCTGTTATCTACGTTAAAAGTTAGTATTTTAAAGAAAAGCAGCTTAGCCCTGTTGCTTGCGGTAAGTTTGCTATATATGGGCTGCTCCAGCCCTGCTGCCCCGCCTGCAGCAACTCCGCCGCCATCTTTGCCTGTGATGAAAGTGGCATCTTCTTCTGAGGTTACTTTCCAGGAATATCCGGCATCTATAGAGGGTACTGTGAATGTGGAGATCCGCCCGCAGGTAAGCGGCTCGCTGGAAAAGGTTTTTGTGGATGAAGGGGCGTATGTAACCGAGGGTACGCCGCTGTTTAAGATAAATGAATCGCTGTACCGTGCCCAGTATAACAATGCGGTGGCTATGCTGCATACTGCAGAGGCTAACCTGCTGACATCGCAGCTGGAGATAGATAAGGTGACGCCGCTTGTGGCCAACAAAGTAGTATCGGAATACCAGCTGAAGACCGCGAATGCCGCTAACCTGGCAGCAAAAGCAAATATAGAGCAGGCGAAAGCTAACGTGGCCAGCGCGGAGATAAGCCTGGGCTATACGCTGATAAAGGCGCCGGGAAATGGCTATATAGGGCGCCTGCAAAAAAAGAAAGGCAGCCTGGTGGGCCCGCAAGATGTGGAAGCGCTCACCCAATTGTCGGATGTGCATCAGATGCACGTTTACTTCGCTCTTGGGGAAAAGGATTTTGTGGAATTTAAGAAGCAATACCCCGGAGCAACGCTGACAGATAAGCTGAGCCAGGCGCCGGCGGTTTCTCTTTTGCTGGCAGATGACAGCGAGTATGCCCCGAAGGGCAGGATAGATATGATAGATGGCCAGTTTAACAAGACAACGGGCGCTATAACACTGAGGGCAAGTTTTCCGAATCCTGATGGGTTGCTGAGGTCGGGCAATACGGGTAGGGTGCGCCTGGGTGTGCAGCATAATGATGCGCTGATAGTGCCGCAGTCATCTACTATGGAAGCACAGGATAAGATATTTGTATTCGTGGTGGCCGATAGTGATAAGGTGAAAAAGGTGCCGATAAGCATAATAGGCAAAAGTGGCACCAACTACCTGGTAAAAGATGGCGTAAAAGCCGGCGACCGTGTGGTGCTAAGCGGTATAGACCATTTGCAGGAAGGCACAGTAATACATCCTGAACATGCTTCAGCTCATTTGACGGCTGTAAAATAATTCAACACTAAATTTCAAAAAATCATGCTTCGAAAATTTATAGATAGACCTGTGCTGTCCACGGTCATTGCAATCTTATTGGTTATACTGGGCGTGCTGGGCCTTACCAAACTACCGCTGCAGCAGTTCCCTGATATTGCCCCGCCGGCAGTATTGGTAACAGCCATATACCCAGGCGCCAATGCAGAGACGGTATTGCGCTCGGTAGCGCCATCGCTTGAGGAGTCGATAAACGGGGTGGAAAACATGAGCTATATGAGCTCTACCGCCAGCAATGATGGCTCACTGGCGATTACGGTATATTTTAAACAAGGGACCAACCCCGACCAGGCTGCGGTAAATGTGCAGAACCGCGTGGCGCAGGCCACAAGCCAGTTGCCGGCAGAGGTAGTGCAGCAAGGCATCACTACCACCAAGCAGCAAAACAGCCTTATAGGGGCCATAGGTATATACACTGAAGACCCTAAAAAATACGACCAGACATTTGTGGCCAACTATGCACAGATAAACATTATCCCCGAAATAAAGCGTATACCGGGGGTAGGGTCGGCAAGCATATTTGGCGGGGTAAAAGATTACTCTATGCGCGTGTGGCTGAACCCGGGCCAGATGGCCACTTACAAGATAACACCGGCCGAGGTGATGGCTGCGATACAGGACAAGAACCTGGAAGCGGCGCCCGGTAAATTTGGCGAGCGGAGTAAGGAAGTATTTGAATACGTGATCAAATACAAAGGCAAACTGAATAAGCCTGAAGAGTATGAAAACATAGCGCTACGTGCAAATGCTGACGGCTCTGTGCTGCACCTGAAAGATGTGGCGCGCGTGGAGCTTGGTGCATATTCGTATACGAGTGTTACGCATTTAAATGGGCATGATGGTATTGCGCTTGGCGTGATACAGCTGGCCGGGTCTAATGCCAACGATATACAAATAGCGGTAGATAAGCTGATGGAAAAGGCTTCGAAAGATTTTCCGCCGGGCATTAAGTACAGTAATTTTTACAGAACCAAAACTGCACTGGATGAATCGATAAGCCAGGTGGAGCATACGCTGATAGAGGCGTTTCTGCTAGTGTTCCTGGTGGTATTCCTTTTCCTGCAAGACTTCAGGTCTACGCTCATCCCGCTTATTGCGGTGCCAGTGTCTATTATTGGCACGCTGTTTTTTATGAGCCTGTTTGGTTTTTCTATTAACCTGCTTACGCTGTTCGCATTGGTGCTGGCTATTGGTATAGTAGTAGATGACGCCATTGTGGTAGTGGAGGCTGTACACGCTAAAATGGAGCATAAGCACCTGCCGCCGAGAGCCGCAACTATAGAAGCTATGCACGAGATCACCGGGGCCATCATCTCTATTACTTTAATAATGACGACTGTGTTCTTGCCAGTAGGTTTTATGAGTGGGTCTACGGGTATCTTTTACCGGCAGTTCGCCTTTACGATGTCTATAGCGGTTGTTATCTCTGCTATTAATGCGCTTACTTTAAGCCCTGCGCTTGCTGCCTTGTTTTTAAAAAATACGCATGCTGCAGCTGAAGCCCCAAAAAGTTTTAAGGATAAATTTTTTGCCGGTTTCAATAGTGGCTTTAATAAGATCACCAACAGGTATGTGTATTCTCTGCGTTTCCTTATCCGCAACAAGTGGGTAGGCATATCAGGCCTTGCGCTGGTGATCGCTGTTACTGTGTTCATGGTGCAGCATACGAAGTCAGGCTTTATACCTACGGAAGACCAGGGCTTTGTAGCCATAGCTATATCCACCCCATCAGGCACATCATTAGATGTAACTACGAAGGTGCTGCAGCAGGCAGAAGATTCATTGAGAGCTATGCCAGCGGCGCGGTTTGTTACGGCTATTTCTGGTTTCAACTTATTGACATCTTCCAGCAGCCCATCGGCGGCGATAGCATTTGTGCTGCTGAAACCCGATAATGAAAGAGGCCCGGTAAAGGATATCAATGCCATACAAAATATAATAAGGGGAAAGCTTGGCGGTGTGACCGGTGGTAACTTTTTCGTGTTCAGCTTTCCTACGGTGCCTGGCTTTAGTAATGTGGAAGCGCTGGATGTGGTGCTGCAGGATAGAACAGGTGGTAAGCTGGATAAGTTTAGCGGCGTTGCCAATAACTTTATTGGTGCGCTGATGCAGAAGAAAGCGATAGCTTATGCCTTTACTTCTTTTAAAGCAGATTATCCACAGCTGCAACTGGAAGTAGATGAAGAAAAGGCAAACCAGCTGGGGGTAAGCACCAGGGACATTCTGCAAACCATGCAGGCTTATTTCGGCAGTGCGCAGGCTTCAGACTTTAACAGGTTTGGCAAGTACTACAGGGTGGTGGTGCAGGCCGATATTGCCGACCGTACCGATCCTTCATCAATAGACCGAGTGTTTGTAAAGAACAAAGCGGGAGACATGGTGCCGGTTAATACCCTGGTAAAGCTGGCGCGTGTATATGGCTCAGAAACAGTATCCCGCTATAACCTTTTTAATTCGATAGAAATCAATGCCATTCCAAAACCGGGATATAGCTCGGGCGACGCTATAAAAGCAATACAGGAAGTGGCGAAGGAGCAATTATCTACGGGCTTTACCTATGAGTTCTCAGGGCAGACGCGCGAAGAACTTTCATCTGGCGGGCAGTCTACTGTTATATTCATGCTGTGCCTGCTGTTTGTGTATTTGCTGCTGGCTGCGCAATATGAAAGTTATATACTGCCACTGGCGGTTATACTATCTATACCTACAGGTGTGTTCGGGGTATTTTTAGTGCTGGGGATCACCGGTATTGAGAATAATATATATGTGCAGGTAGCGCTGATAATGCTCATAGGCCTGCTGGCAAAAAATGCTATTCTTATTGTAGAGTATGGGGTGCAGCGCCGCCGAGCCGGGCTTACCCTTGTAAAGGCTGCGGTAGAAGCAGCGCGCTTAAGAATACGGCCTATCATCATGACATCGCTCGCATTCATTTTCGGATTGTTCCCTATGAGCATCGCCACCGGGCCGTCGGCGCAAGGCAACCATTCTATTAGTATAGGCGCTGCGGGCGGTATGTTGTCGGGAGTGGTGCTAGGGTTGTTTATTATACCGGTACTGTTCGTGATATTCCAGGGGTTGCAGGAAAAAGTAAAAGGTACACCACATCTTCCAACCGACAATAAAGACGGGCTCCCTATTCCAAAAACAAATGGTGTGCCGCATAGAGCAGTTGAAGTAATGTAATTTAAAACCAAACAAAGAAACATGAACAGATATATATACAGATACATGCTGCCATTGCTGCTATTGATGATAAGCGCATGTAACGTGTCGAAGAAAATGCAGCAGCCAGACCTGGCATTGCCTGCAAACTTCAGAAATGGCACCGCGGGCGATACCAGCAATATAGCGGCAATGCCATGGCAGAACTTCTTTACTGATGAGCAACTGATACAGCTGATAAACGATGCGATAGCCCATAACTATGATGTGCAGCTGGCTATTAAAAACATAGACGCAGCACGGCTCCTGTACAGGCAGACGAAATGGAATTATGTGCCAGCGCTGGGACTTAATGTAACTGCAAGCACAGACCGGCCAGCTGATAACAGCCTTAATGGGCTGAGCCTGCATCAGTATGGCCTGGGCAATCATATTGAAGACTACTCTGCAGGCCTGTCGCTGGCATGGGAGGCTGATCTATGGAATAAGATAGGCAACCAAAAGAAGCAGGCCCGTGCCCAATACCTGCAAAGCATAGAAGTTCGTAACCTGGTGCAGACCGACCTGGTATACGGTATTGCGCAAGGGTATTATAACCTGCTGATGCTGGATGACCAGCTGACTATAGCCCGGAGAAATGTGGCGCTTAACGATAGCACATTGCGCATTATCCACTTTCAGTATGATGCAGGCCAGGTTACATTATTGGCCATACAGCAGGCGCAGGCACAGCGGCAGGCTGCGGCTGAACTAATACCTCAATTTGAACAGAATATAGCAATACAGGAAAATGCCCTCAGCATCTTAACAGGTAAAAACCCCGGTGGGATAAACAGGAGTAAAACCCTGAGCCAGGTGATATTCCCGGATAGGTTAGCAACGGGCGTGCCATCATCGCTTGTGAGCTACCGGCCCGATGTGAAAACACAGGAACTGGCCCTTACTGTAGCTGATGCCAGGGTGGGCATTACAAAAGCAGAAATGTACCCGGCATTGCGGATAACCGCAAGTGGTGGGGTAAATTCATTCAAGGCGAGCAACTGGTTCAATATACCCGCATCACTGTTCGGCATAGCGGCAGGCAGCCTTGCACAGCCACTGATACAGCATAAGGAGCTAAAGACGAATTATAAGATCGCTTTGCTGCAAAGAGATGAAGCGGTAATAAGCTTTCGCAGGTCTGTGCTGGTAGCAGTAGGTGAAGTAGCTGATGCGCTGGTGAAGATAGAAAAGCTGCAACAGCAGGAAAGCATAGTGAACAACAGGGTGGAAACCTTGCAAAGCGCTACAGCGAACGCCGACCTGCTGTTTAAAAGCGGGCTGGCCACTTACCTGGAAGTAATAACCGCCCAGGCCAATGTGCTGCAAAGCGAACTGGAGCTAACTACCATAAAACGTTCCAAATTAACCGCCGTTGCTGATCTGTACAGGTCCCTGGGCGGAGGATGGAAATAAACAGGTATCGAACATATTCGTAAAGAAAATACCTAATTGAGGGTGTTCTGTTTTTCTGACCAGTTATCAGGCAGTTGCATTCATTGCAACTGCTTTATTTTTAAACAGGCCTGCCAGCGAAGGGATTTTATGTAAACAGCGTCTAACCGGAAGTAGCGCGTATAAGATACGGATGAGAAAATCACTGATACCTTGCCTTTTTGTGATATTTGTTAGCTGCCTGTCGTTTAGAAAAGGCAGCAGCGAGGGGTTTGCTATTCCTGCCGGCTGGCCCAAACCTGTATATAACTTCAGGAAAAACCCACTGGACAAAGACAAGGAGTCTTATGGCGGCGCCGGGGTATGGAACAGGCTTGCCTACTTCTTTGAACGGCCGGATATGGACCCGAGCAATGGCCACAGCACACCTGATAAGATGTATCACCACCATATAGATAACCTGAAGATGCATAACTGGGATAGCACCAAACACTCACCTATAGTGGCGTATGCCTGGGACGGATATCCTGTATACGGGCCATATGGCTATGCTAATACAAATGGTACCGGCGACATAAAAAGGATGACATCGAGCTACGTTACTTATACTTATACTACGCGCATAAGCGGGCCTGATGTGGGGCCAGGCTACCCGCTGGGCTGCTTTATAGAAGACTGGCATTATGCAGCAGGCACGGGAACGCTTGATGCTCACAATGGCCGCTTCTGTGTAACTCCTGAATACCCAACGGGCACCTACGCGTACTTCACTACGGTGGGCGCAGACCTGTTGCCCTATTATCCATACTTTATAGGCCCCACATTTTATGGCACATTCAGCAATGCTAATACAGGCCCTACCGGCGGCGCCACTACACTGCCTACTGATGTAACAAAATATGCTACCGCAGTGCAGCAGATAAATGCGATACAGGACAACATAAACCTGTACCCCATACCGGTTACTGATAAATTGAATATATCGCTTAAAGAAAATGCCACACACACCATAGTGCTCTACGATGTAAAAGGAACTGTGCTGCAAAAGAAAACGATTAGCTCAACATCATTTATAGACATGGACGACCTTCCTTATGGTGTTTACTTTGTGGCAATATCTAACACGACCAATAATACCGGCTTTGTGCAGCGGATAGTAAAGCAGTAGCGGTTTTGAGGGTCTTTTTCGGGGAGGAGTTGGCGTGTTTTCCTGCGCTGTGAACACCTCTCCCTGAACATCTCCCAAGGAGAGGGAGATGTTGTGTAACGCCCCAGATATATTAGGTTGTTTAAAAATGAAAGCCTTTGCTGTGGCGGTTTTGATTGTGTTTTTAGGGGAGGATTTGGCGTGTTTTTCCTGCGCTGTGAACACCTCTCCCTGAACATCTCCCAAGGAGAGGGAGATGTTGTGTAACGCCCCAGATATATTAGGTTGTTTAAAAATGAAAGCCTTTGCTGTGGCGGTTTTGAGGGCCTTTTTCGGGGCGGAGTTGGCGTGTTTTTCCTGCGCTGTGAACACCTCTCCCTGAACATCTCCCAGGGAGAGGGAGATGTTGTGTAACGCCCCAGATGTATCAGGCTCTTTAAAAATAAAAGCTTTTACTGTAGCGGTTTTGAGGGTCTTTTTCGGGGAGGAGTGGGCGTGTTTTTCTTTCTTTGGTTTACCCCCGATGATTGCGATGCGGTATTGGATCATCCTGAAACAATACTGCGTACTTCAGCATCACCGTCCTTAATGTCAACTTTATAAAAATCCTCATGTTTAAAGGCTCGTTTGTCGGGCATTGTTGCATCGATCATAGCTTCTGTTTCGCGGGCTATTTTGTGAACGATGAAATTTACATTTACAGCCTTTGAAATATGATTAATAAAGAATAAAAGAGAAGCAACACAAATCGTCGCCAGGAGCATTGCACAGAGAACGGTAGCAGCCGGGGAAAATGGGTTAGGATTTGTTCTTGTTGAAGCCAATGCTGCAAGGCACAGGAAAGTTCCCAGGAAAAAACCCAAAGTTAGTTGAGTAGTGCGGTCACGTATGGACGCTCCGGCCTACCACGCTTCAAGCAGGGGGCTTCTAAATGCACCGATGAGTGCCGGTTTGGCAATTAAAATGACAGTGATTAAACATATCCCCGACGATTGTTTCTCCAAGGTTTTATGATTGAAACCTTAACATTGAAATAAGCGTTTTTGCGGTAGGGAAGGTGCTTGTAGCCCTCGAGGCAAAAGGCTGCGATAGCTTCCCCGTTGGAAACATAATACCCAATCTCTCTTTGAATTTGGTGCTTTATATAATAACTGCCATAGTCGTAGTTGATGGACTTGATTGGCTTGTAGTAGGTGCGAATAAATTGTCGTACATTCTCAACTACTTCCATGTCGATGGGCTCTCCCTCGTCGGAAAAGCCTGCTTTCGTAAGGCCTTCCGGTAAATATGGTTTTAAAAACATAAGGTTTGAAGGTTTAAAGGTCTAGGGATTTTGTTGTCTTACTTACTGGTTTTCTCATAACTATTAAACTATGGAGCTCTTGCATTGGAAGAAGCAATTCCTGCTTGCTTACATAAATAGAAGAAGGTGGCTATTGTGATGTACTTGCCCGTACCACTGTCGCTTTCCAGGCAGGAGGTATATTGGTCGTCGGTTTTGTCGGGATCGTATTCATCATGGAATTGACTTACCCGGTGGAAATATTCTCTTCCACTTTCGCCAAATTCTGACGCGAGGGCAAAACCCACATTCAGCCAATTTTTATAACCGGAAGTAATATCCACACTGCTATCCTCAATTTCATTAATACAATCTTCAACCTGAATTACAGCTGCTGTCCAATCCGGAATGAATGTGTTTTGCCTGATGATGTTCCGAGGAACATCTTCAATAACATCTTCGAATAATACAGCACTATGGTTGACGTATGGTTCATCATCCCAGCTATAAAATCGTAACCTGGCGACATCTTTGCAAGCCTTGTCAATGGTTATTCCCTTTTGTGCAAAGATTTTCTGTAGCGCTTGAAAGTGCGCCTCATGCTTTGCAGGAGACTTGATGGGGATTATGGCATAATACCCATTGCCACTAACGGAAAGGGCGCAATAAGCAACAAAGGGCGCTTTGGAGAGTACTTTTTTCATTTCACCAAAGTCCTCAATGTGCATGTTATCTTTAGCATCAATGTCAATACAGATCAGTCCACTATGTTTTATTAAAGCATCGCACCTGCGCTCTGTAAATTCACCACTTATTGTCACTGCTGGGAGAGTACGTTTAAGGTTATCTCTTTCCTCTTTTGTTTTCACCTCCCTTATCTTTTTGACAGTTGCACTATAACTATCGTCAGCCAACCAGTTAAGCAAATTAATCGAGGAGGCAATGGTGCTCTTCGCACTTTTGAACCGGCTGATACTAACGTTTAAAACACTTTCCATTTTCGATAGGGTTTATTTGCAGTAGGTGTTTTGCCGGGATGCAAGGCAAACCGACAAAACCGACAAAACCGCAAGAGGTTATTTTCTTTTGGCGTAGTTGCCGTGAGAGACTTTTGTGAACTTTGTACTGAAATACCTTTCGGCCCTTCTTTCTTCTATTCCCATATCTGCCGCTACCTTTAAGCCTTCTGCGGTTGTAAATTGATCCGGCAAAGCATCGTATAGCTTCTGCATATCCTCAGGCATTTGTTTTGCTGGAGGTCGGTTAATGTAATCGTATACCCGCTCAGCATTTATCTTTAGTATACCTATTAACGCTATCGCATTTTCGAAATCTTGATCGAAGCAAATCATATCTTGACCGGGCCCAAGTAGGTCTTCATGACTGCGGAGCATAGTAAATATCATTGCAAGCCTGAAACAAATTATGCCCAACCTATTAATACTTCCATTAAGCTGGTCTATTGATTCCTCTTTCGCCTTTGTAAAATGATGCATAAAGCGTTCTTGCTGACTTGATGTAAGCCGAAACTTAATGGGATCATCAAGCTTTTCTAGGTAGAAATAGTCTTGTTCGATTTTTCTACTTATACCTTTGAAGTAGGCCTCATAACGCTCCATATTAGGTGCGAAAACATTTTTAAAGTCCTTCTTAGGTTTAATACAATAAAATATAAACCTGCTGAATAAACCGTTTTCAGAACTTGGTATCAAACTAAGTAGTTGACCGTATGTACTGCTGAGGACAACGGCAAGGCCAGGGCTATTTAACTCTTTATACTCTTTATCTTGGCGACGTAAGTACGCAATTGGCTCATGGTGAAAAGCTTTACGTAGAACATCACTGTAGGAGGCATAATCCTGTTTAAGAGCATCAGCCAGTGTATCACCTTCTGTTTCAAATATTATTCCACTCCCTTTATTGTCCGAAAGTGCCTCAATCATGGCAGTTTTACTACTATTAGCTGGAATAAATAGCATTTCATTTGGCGGGCGAACGACTGAAGCGCTGTCGGTTTTGTCGGTTTTGTCGCTTTTACTTGACTTGGGCGCTTGTTTAAACATCATCAATGCAAATTCACTTTTGCTGACTTTTGAAATGTGTATCCCTTCGCCTAACTTCCTGGCATAAGTCATCGTGCCCTTCCCGCCCCCAAACGGAGCAAGTATGTAGGTGTAGAGGTGTGGCGTTACCCACTTACCATCATAATGTCCGATATAGTTTGGCATGCATCCACTCAATACTCCGAGGGCACCAACAAGAAAGACTTCCTTTTCAATCGGCTCGATAAATTGACTACAAGCGTTCCTGAGCAGTTCCGGGAGATTATTAAAAACCTCCTGTGTTATGGTTTCTGATGGCAAAACCCAGCCGCCCGTATTTTCTGCAATTCTTATGCTTTTGGGGTGCACCATAGCACCACTATTTGTAGGATTACGCATAGTTACCTCCAATTTTTTTGGTTATAACATAATTTGTCGCAGCAGCGTTCGTTTCTTCATTTGTTTTTACTGAATTCCGTAAAAGCCAAGTGTCAAGTTCTGCTTTTGAGAAATATACTTGCTTACCGTTTGGCTTACTATGTGGTATCAAAGATGCACTTGTGAGTTTATACAAATAACTTTTTGATAGCCCGGTATACTCAGCAGCTTCATTAAAAGTCAACACGGTTTTATTGCATAGGAGCAATTTTTCGATGTGTTGTAAGCGTAGTTCAATTAGGTTTGTTTGCATTGTTAAAAAATTGATAAGGTTAAAAAAAGACAGTGGCCATTGTCACCGCAGCAATAGCGCCGTGGCTGTACAAAGGTGAGATGGAAAGGAAGGAAAAGGTATTCACCTTCACTAATTGTGAAGGTGAAGGTGAAGGCGAACTACCTAAATGGTTTTATCAGGGTGTCAATTGCCTTTCGTTTTGGCTCAGAAAGGTTATACTCTACATTTTGCTTTAACTCTTTAAAATTCTCATTAAACAAACTACTATCATTTTTAAGAAAACACCCTGACAGTCTTTTGTAACTTGTCTTTTTACTTTTGTCTATTAAGCCGCCTTCTTCTAACTGAAGAATAAAATATAGCACTTCAGACGCATTCCCATCGTGCCATTTTATAGGAGTGATTTTTGAAATTTCTACTCCAGAAAATATTAATATAAAATCTCTTATTTCAGTTTCATTGGCAATCAGGATACCTTTCATTTTTTGATATAAGTCAGAAAGTTCAGTATCAATACCTAACCATTTATATGCTTTTTGCGAACCAGGAGATTCGCTTTTTGTGACAGGCATTATATTTATCGTTGATCTGTCCTTTTTTAGATAGTTAACCCATTGCTTGTATATCGGCAAATGGCTATAATCATTATAGTCACGCTCAAATTTCTCTAATTCTTGTTCAGCAAAGATGTTTTCAGTTTTAAAATTGAATATCCTTTTACCTTCGCTTAATTTATATCTAAAAAGATTGTCGAAATCTTTTTGCTCTACCTCACGAACATAGTTGCTGGCTATTAATTGCTCTGTATTTGTCGAAAAATGAGGCTCGTCCTTTTTGTAAGAATCATAAAGGCGGTCTAAGTCAGCGTTCGCCCATTTCATAAACTCTTTATTGCCATTTAAAAAGGATTCAATATTGGGCATATTATTACTGCCATTGCCAAAATAGCGCATTAAGGAAATAGCCCCTCTTATCCACTCTGTTCTTACAAGTATTCC
>JABDHF010000061.1 GCA_013285595.1 Bacteroidota bacterium | reverse complement strand
TGCATATAGATAGGTTTCCCAGTTAACCCTCAGGCCGTTCTTCAACGAAGTGAGACCTTCCAGCTTTTCGGGATGCTCATCAATTATTATGGATGCTGCTTTTTGTCGCTCAGATTCAGATAGCAGCAAGAATTCATAAGGAGTACCCCAAAGCAATTGCAGTACTTCACGGTCGGTCTTATCAGCTTTGATCACCACCTTTTCGCTGCCATATTTATCCAGTATGGCTCTTTCCAGGTTTAGCCTGGCGGTGTAGGCGCTGTGTGCGGCATATATCCTTATACAGCCGCTTGCTATTATCAGTATTATCGCCCAGTGCGCAATGTTTTTCTTTTCCAGCACCGGCAACACATCAAATATAAAGGGCAGTGCCAGGAATAAACCGATAGGAAGGTATAAGTTCTCCATATAATACTCCGGTGTTGCCCTGCCCGGGTACGATATGTTTACCAGCGCCAAATATGCAAAAAAATACAGGGAGCAAAACCAAAATTTTCGGCTGTCCTTGGTTTTGATGTAGTATACGGCAGTACTAAAAAAAACAATAGGCATCCAGTAGTATTTGATGAGGCAGTTGTATAAGAATCGCTTGTTCGAAAAGAGTGTAATGTAATCCGGAAACTGCGTGACAAAGTTCTTCAGGCCGCCCAGGGCGCTGCCTTCGTAGGGCGTTCTGAAAAAAATCAGCTTCATGGCCAGGGCGGCAAAATAAGTAATGGCAATACCATATAGTACTTTCTTGTCCACGGCGGTGTCTTTGTTCAGCATGAAAAACACAACAGAATAAAGCAGCCCGAAAACTACGAGAGGGTGATAGAACGCGATCACTATCATTACCAGCAGCAGTATACACTTTTCGAGAAAGCTTATGGTTTGAAATTGCTTACCTGCAACTGCGGCAAAAACGATCATTAAGGCTATCATACCCTCGAATGCCTGGGAAGGAATATAGTAGAAGGTATCTGAAACAAACAATATGTTGACGAGCAGAATAACAAGGGCAAAGTCGTAACGCTTAAAAACGCTTCCACAGATAAGATAAGCCGTAAAATAATATACGACGAACCCTGCAGAGTAAGACGCCAGGATAACAGGCAGCGAGACGCCCAGTTTAACACCTATAACAGGAAAAACCTGAAAAAAGGCATCGCCAAACCTGAAATGCACGATGCAAAAACCACCTTCTTTAATAATGTGGAAAAGGTTAAATGCCTGATCAAGAAAAATAGTTCTTTCTTTATAAAATAGCAGGGAAAGAACAAGCATTAAGATATATGCAAAAATGCCAATAAAATACGATCGTTTGTACATAAGCTGCCGTAAGGATAAATATAGCCCATCTTTTAGCAGATAACCCAGAAAAACCGTGAACTTTTTTCTTTCTTTGCATAAATAATTTCCAACCAACTTATGCTGCCAAAATATAGCCGTATTCTTTTAAAGCTTTCGGGTGAATCGTTAATGGGTGACAGAAATTTCGGTATAGACCCCAAGATGCTGGAGCAATACGCTAAAGAGATAAAGATGATCACCAATGTAGGTGTGCAGGTGGCTATAGTGATAGGTGGCGGCAATATATACCGCGGCATGAATGAGGCGGAAACGGGCATAGAGCGCGCACAGGGCGACTATATGGGTATGCTGGCTACCGTGATCAACGGTATGGCGCTACAGGCAGCGCTGGAGAAAGAAGGGGTAAACACGAGGCTGCAAAGCGCCATAAAAATGGAGCAGGTAGCCGAACCATATATACGCCGCAAGGCTATACGCCACCTGGAGAAAGGCAGGGTAGTGATCTTTGGCGCAGGTACGGGCAACCCATACTTTACCACAGATACTGCCGGCTCCCTGCGGGCAATAGAAATAAATGCAGATGTGATATTAAAAGGCACCCGTGTAGATGGCATATATACAGCCGACCCTGAGAAAGACAAAACGGCTACCCGCTTTGAGGTGGTAACCTTTGCCGAGGTGATCAGCAAGAACCTGAAGGTGATGGATATGACCGCCTTTACGCTATGCCAGGAAAATAACCTGCCCATTATCGTGTTCGACATGAACAAATCCGGTAACCTGCTTAATGTGGTTACTGGTAAGCAGGTGGGTACGCTGGTCAGCTAGTCTCCCCTAGTCTTTTAGTTTCTAATAATCAGGCATTTATATTGACCTGAGGCTTTGCTGTGGACGTTACGTACCCCTTTAACGCCTCGGTTTCAAATATTACATATTAAGAACTGGGGAGAACAACACCATTTATACTTGCTCGGCCCCTGCTCTGTGAATTGTTCTCGTTCATTATCTGGGCTGTAAGGCAATTGTACCGCAAAGACACAAAGGCGCAAAGACCCGATGCACTTAAAATCCATCGCAACATTTAATCATTCAATTAAATACACATTAAGAACTGGGGAGGACAACACTATTTATACATGCTCGGCCCCTGCTCTGAGAATTGTCCCCTGTTATTATCTGAGCTATAAGACATTGTACCGCAAAGACACGAAGGCGCAAAGACCCTGCGAGCTTAAATCGCTGTAACATTTGATTGTTCAATTAATTACATATTAAAAATCGGGGAGGACAACACTATTTATACTTGCTCAGTCCTGCTCTGTGAGTTGTCTTTCTTATTATCAAATTTAACTATAAATATTCTGAGCTGTAAGGTAATTTTACCGGAAGGCACAAAGTCGCAAAGGGTGTCCTAACGCAGTTTTGGCTAAGCGGGATTACTATTTCATCATTACACCAACATAAAGGTTGGGTCAATTAAGAACATTGCAGCATTGATTCAAGACCTTGTATACAAAAAGAGCAGGCCGGAATGGCCTGCTCTTTTCTTTCTTAATCTTATGTTGTTTACCTGAGAAGGGTAACAGTTCCTTTGTACGTTTTATTACCACCTTCCGGATATGCTACAATGATCACGTAGCTGTATACACCCAGGTCCTGTGGAACACCCTGGAAGTTACCGTCCCAACCATCTGCCGGGTTAGCAGTATGGAACACTTCCTGACCCCACCTGTTGTATACCCTGAAGTCAACAAGTTTCTGGTATTTCAGCGGAGTAACCTTGAATTTATCGTTCTTACCATCGCCATTAGGAGTAAAGCCTGTAGGCATGCCATCCATTATTGAAGAGTAGTCAAGATTTATCACCACTGTTGCAGAATCGCGGCAACCAAAGTTGTTCATACCAAATACTATGTAAGTGCTGGTAGAGTCGGTTGGCGTAGCTATAGGATCGTTAATATTCGGATCGCTCAGCGTACCGTTGGTTGGCACCCATGTATACCTGGTTGCGCCACTTGCATTCAGGTACACCTGGCCGCCATATGATATAGTTTGCGGGCTGGTAGTTACGCCTGTAAGCGTTACCGGTGGATATGAATGTATAGTCTCAGCATCAGAAGCCTCGCATCCCAGGTCATTAGTGGTAAGTGATACTGTATAAGTGAAATCACCGATACTCATAAAGCTTACCATAGATTGTATGTCGTTTGTAGGTGTAATATTATCCGTTGGCGTCCAGCTAAGGGTAAATGGCACTTCGCTAGGCGTTACCGTAGGTAATGCTATCAATAACATAGGGTCTCTTAAACATACCGAAGTATCATGTGTTGTTGTATGTATATCAACAAATACAACCTGGGAAGTATCTGTCCATGAAATTTTACAACCAATTGAGTCAGTAACAGTAAGCTTGGTAGTAAACGGCATATCATTCTGGCTTGGCAAAGTGTATGTGTAAGAAACAGTATCGCCATCTGGTGTTCCCGGATTAGGGTTTGATAATAAAACCGATGATCCATCACCAAAATTCCATGTATAATTAGGCATGTTTAAGCTGTTAGAGCTTCCCATAAAGGTTATCGCATTTCCTATACATACCGCATTATGATCCTGAACAAAGAAGGCACTTATATGGTGGTCATAAGTCAGATTTTTCAATGTATCAAATGTATTACAAGTATGATCATCATACATATTATACCTGAGCTGAATATTGTAAACTCCCTGATAAGACGGTGCATCATTATAAATATGAGACAATGGAATTGAGCCTGACGAATCTATCGTGTTATCGCCAAAGTCGAAATAGAAGGTCGAATAAGTGCCACGTGGTGTAGATGTGTTGGTAACAATTACCTCATCTCCATCACAATGCAATACCGTATCGTAAGTAAACGAAGCAGGGAAAGGTGGGGGGTTTATGAGGTCAGCAGTATCTGCCGGCGCGCTGCACAATCCTATAGTGGCAACAATGTTTCTATATATCCCTCTTCTCAGCCCGGTAACGGTAATGGTACTATCGCCCAGCGTCACTCCCGAGAAAGACCCTATAGTATCTGTAGATAGCGTAGTGTCTTGCTTAGTATAGGAAACCGTACACGGCTGTGATGGGAACAGACCTCTGAGTGTAATGGTACCATCGTTCTTTCCGCACATGGTCGGGTTTGTATAAGATTGCCCGGTCACAAACAGGTGTGGACCCACAAGCGTTATAGGATCTTCAATGTTTGATGGGCAGGTACCCACTTTCACATACACAGTGTCATAAAGGCCTTCACACAGGTTATGGATAGTGATGGTGCTGTCTATACCCGCAGAGTCAATAAAGAAATACCGTGTGTGATTAAAAGAATAGAAAACCGAATCGACCTGGTGAGGATTAACACCATATAATGTTATAGAGCCATTGCAAACACCGCATACAGAAGGATCCATATAGCTGTAAGTATCAATGTGCGGCACTGAACCGCCACCAACTACGCCAGGAGGATCTATATGCAGGTAAGCGAAAGTAGTATCTGAGCAGCCCAGTACTGCAGCCTTATAAGTAGTAGGTACTGTAGGCGCCACACCTATTATAGCAGTGCCCAGGTAAGCGCCGCTGGTGCTGTCGTACCAGTATACGGCAGATGCTGCATACGGAATAGGAGCATACGGAATAGACGAAACGGTATAAGTACTTCCTGACGGTGTAAAGCGCCATCCTTCATTAGTTGTAGCCCATATAGACGGGTAATCTCTGCCCGCAGGTGTAACAGCATCTGTGCCGGCAGCGTTTTTCACACCTACTATTGCATGGCTTCCGTTCCAGCCCGTAGTACAGATAGTTCTGTGCCCTATATGTACCTCGGCAAGATTACTTGATTCATATAGTATTATCTGCGTAGTTAACCACTCTGTAGTGCAGCCAAACATATGGGTACCGCACCACGTCATTGCAAAATTGCGGTTAGGCGCCGTGCCCTGCATAGAATACTGCATGCTGCCACCGGCAGATATTAAAACGTCGCACCACGGGCCGCAAATGCAGTTCACCATATCTGGCGCTGCCGCTGTGCTTCCCAGCAAGGTGTTGTTTATCGGCCACGTATTGTATGCCAATGCATAAGACAGGTCAAAACCTATAGCGCCATTTGAGCCAATGATACACTGCGTATTGGGTGTACCATAAAAATTGAAGGTGAACCCCAGCGGGAAAACTGTAGACCAGTTATCGTCGGCTACGATACCGGCAGAAGTGGGGATGATGCCCCCGGTTACGCTGCCAACCAATGAATCGACCTGGCAGTGTACTGTGCCGGTAAGCGTTACCTGGCTATAAGCGCTGCAGGACAATACCAATGCTGTGAAAAGAGATAAAAGGTATTTCATAAAAAATTTACTTTAAAAAAATTTGGTAATACAATAGTTAAGAACTCAGAATGTTTGATAGCGCCGCTCAATATTTGATAAACTGTAATAAAAATACTGTGCTAAGTTATAAAATTTCCTGAAAATTTACAACCTGATATAAGAGACAGTTATACAATAATAAATGGTTGGGCGGGAATAGGGAAAATTGAGCTTTGTTTGTTCACAAGTTACTACCGATTTTCATTGACGGCCTATTTTTATTGGTTTTAAGTAAATAATCTCCAAATTCTCATTAATTGCATCTTTAAAATTGAAAATTGAAATAATATTTTATATGAATAATTATTTGCGCATTTAAATTATTGATGCCCCCGCAAATAGCATTTGCACACGCCATAACGGCAGCAGGCGAAGGAAATTTTTTAGTTTGTATCAGAAAATAAATTGTAATTTAGTGAATACACCTCTAAAAAGCACCAATTGAAAACGTATAACCTACCTTACCTGTTCCTTTGTTTAACTGTCATTTTAGCGCTCGCTGCACCGGCGCACGCGCAGTTAACCATAAATACCATAGCCGGCGATGGCACGTTTGCCTTCGGCGGCGACGGAGCCCCCGCAACGGACGCACAGCTAAACACGCCCTATGGCGTAGCCGTAGATAATACAGGCAATGTATACTTTACAGATGCTGTAAACAACCGGATCCGTAAAATAGACCCTTCCGGCATTATTACTACCATAGCAGGCACGGGCGCCAGCAGCTATACCGGCGATGGTGGCCAGGCCACCGCGGCCACCCTTTATAATCCCAGGGGCATAGTAATAGATGGTTCGGGAAACATCTATTTTTCAGACTATGGCAACAACCGCATCCGGAAGATAAATGCTGCCGGCATTATTACCACCTTTGCAGGCACAGGCTTTGCCGCCGCCGATGGCGATGGCGGTCCTGCGGTGGCGGCTGCATTGAATTATCCATGGGGCCTGGCACTGGATGCTGCCGGTAACCTGTATATAGCCGACCAGATCAACTGCCGGATACGAAAAGTAAATACATCGGGCATTATCTCTACCATATGTGGCACCGGCATTGCATTTTACAATAGCGACGGTATACCTGCTACGGATGCCTGGCTGCAATATCCCTATGGGGTAGCGGTAGACCCTGCCGGCAATATATATATTGCTGACGAGGGCAATAACCGCATCAGGAAAATAAACACATCGGGCATCATTTCCACAGTAGCAGGCTCAGCCGTTTACGGCTTTACCGGCGATGGTGGCCCTTCCACCCTGGCAAAGCTGTTTTTGCCCATGGCAGTTGCCGCAGATAACGCCGGTAATGTTTATATTTCAGACGCTAACAACAGGCGCATCCGCATGATAGATGCTTCCGGCAATATCAGTACCATAGTAGGTAATGGCACCGCCGGGTATAGCGGAGATGGCGGTGCGCCAACACTTGCCGAGATAAACCAGCCAACAGGTATAGCCATAGACGCCGACGGAAAAGTATACATAGCTGATAATAATAACAGCAGGGTACGCATTCTCCATGTCGTCCCTCATCCGCCCACTTTTACCGGCGGGCATGAACAATACCTGACTTTCTGCGCCACGGAAGCCGAGAGTATAGATACCCTCCTGTCTGTTGCAGATGCCGATATGGGCCAAACAGAAACCTGGACCGTGGTAAGCCCTCCCCTTCATGGTGGCGTTACAGCTGCCTACACCACTACGTCTACAGGTGGCACTATGGTACCCACCGGGCTGAATTACCTGATGGGCATTTTGCCTACCGGGTTTGATACCTTTAAAATAGCGGTTAACGATGGCACCCTTACAGATACTACTACTATTTATGTCACCATACAGAATTTCCCTTTTGCAGGTAACATTACTACTGGTATAGACAGTATATGCCCCGGCGACACACTCACATTTACAGATACTACCACAGGCGGCACATGGTCGGTAAGCAATACTGCACTTTCATCTATTTCGCCTTCCGGCCTGCTAACAGGTGTTTCGGCAGGTATGGTCAATGTGGTGTATTCTGTGACCAACCTGTGCGGCACGGCAACGGCTACCTACCCATTGCGTGTTCGTTCATCGGGCTGCCCTACGCAGGTAAGCTCAATAGCAAGCCGGGGAGCGCCGGTAATAACGCCTAATCCGAACGATGGCAATTTCAGTATTAACCTCGGCCTTAATAATAATGAGCAGGTCCATTTAATTGTCAGCGACGTGCTGGGCAAGATGGTAAAAGAGATCTATACTCATGCCAATGGCAGTATTAACATCCACCTTGATGCGCCGGAAGGAATTTACTTCCTGTCTGCAGTTACAGAACACGGTACAACCGTGAATAAAGTAGTATTAAGAAAATAAGATGCGCTTTGCCCGTCTGCTCCGCCTTACGTACTTTTAGCACATCATTACAGATTTATGCAGGATCTAAGATCATTTTTTGAACCGGAACATTTTATTGAGTCAGCGGAAGCCGATGTATATCAGCCATTGCAGTGGGGCGCAAACATTAAATGTGCTACCAGCCGCGCTTTCGACTGGTACGATGCCGATATAGTATTGGTAGGCTGCGGCGAATGCCGTGGCGCCGATGGAAAAGCTGATCACAGCAATGGCCCTAACACCATCCGTAAGCAGCTATACAAAATGTATTACTGGCATACCGCTATTAAGATCGCCGATGCGGGCAACATAGCCCAGGGCGCTACCCTGGGCGATACCAGGGCTGCATTGCTTGCCGTATTGCAGGAGATACACAATGCAGGCAAGATAGCGGTAATACTGGGTGGCTCGCACGATCTTACCCTGCAGCAATACAACGTATTTAAGAATGCTGAGCAAATGGTAGCGGCCTCAGTGGCGGACATGCTCATAGACCTCGATGAGGCCGAAGAAATAACTGCACGCAGCTTCCTGATGGATATGCTTACAGAAACGCCTAACTATATATCGCACTACAGCCATATAGCTTTCCAGAGCTACTACGCGCACCCACGCATGCTGGAGACGCTTGATAAGCTGCGGTTCGACTTTTTCCGGCTGGGAAAAGTAAAGGAGCATATAGACAATATGGAGCCGGTGCTGAGAACCAGCAACCTGTTCAGCTTCGATATGTCTGCTGTGCGTTACTCAGATGCGCCATCAAATATCAACGGTTCGCCAAACGGCCTTAATGGCGAAGAGACCTGCCTGCTTACCCGCTATGCCGGCATGAGCGACAGCCTTACCTCGTTTGGTATCTATGGCTACGACGAAAGGAACGACCAGCACAACATGACCGCACACCTGATATCGCAAATGATCTGGTATTTTGTAGATGGCTACCTGGTGCGGAAGACAGAGGCAAAGCTTACCGAGCGCGATGAGTTTGTAGTATTCAACGTAGCATTTACTGATAACGATACCATTTTCCTGAAAAGCAAACGCACCAACAGGTGGTGGATGAAGCTACCGGATAATAATTTTGTGCCCTGCTCTTACAACGACTACCTGGTAGCCAGCAACGACGAGATACCCGAACGCTGGCTAAGGGAGCAGGAACGATTGTTGTAATGATTAGTCGTAAGTTATAAGTCACGAGTCGTAAGTCTCCATAATTACTACAGGCCAACGATTTACCACTAATAACAACTCACAGACTTACGACTTATAACTTACGACTCATGACTTACGATTTTACAACTTTTTGGTTTTAACTTTTAACTTTTGACTTACAAATAGTGCTCGATAAACAAAACAAAATACAAAACGAAGAGAAGGCAGTGCTGATAGGCCTGGTGCATAAAGAGCAGACCGAGACCATGGTGAATGAGTACCTGCTGGAATTAGCTTTTCTTGCAGAAACAGCCGGCGCCATAGCCGTAAAGAATTTTATACAGAAGCTCCCCCACCCCGATAGCAAAACATTTGTAGGCAAGGGCAAGCTACAGGAAATAAAAGAGTACGTGCAGGCCAAAGGGATCACCCTGGTGATATTTGATGATGAGCTTACCGGCTCGCAGATAGGCAATATCACAGACGAGCTCAATGTAAAAACAATAGACCGCAGCGACCTGATACTGGACATCTTCGCCAGCCGGGCTAAGACCGCCCAGGCCAAAGTACAAGTGGAGCTGGCGCAATACCAGTACATACTACCCCGCCTTAAAGGTATGTGGAAACACCTGGAGCGCCAGGGTGGTGGCATAGGTAGCCGCGGCCCCGGTGAAACAGAAATAGAGACCGACCGGCGTATAGTAAAAGACAAGATATCTCTGCTGCGGAAACGCCTTGAAGAAATAGACAAACAGGCAATGACCCAGCGCAAAGAGCGCGGTGAATACATCCGCATAGCCTTGGTGGGATATACCAACGTAGGCAAGAGCACATTGATGAACGTGATCAGCAAGGCCGATGTGTTTTCCGAGAATAAACTCTTTGCCACCCTTGATACCACCACGCGCAAAGTAGTGTATGAGCAAACGCCCTTCCTGCTGAGCGATACGGTGGGTTTTATCCGCAAGTTGCCGCACCACCTGGTAGAGAGCTTTAAAAGCACCCTTGATGAAGTGCGCGAAGCCGATTGCCTGCTGCATGTGGTAGATATCTCCCACCCCGGCTATGAAGACCAGATGGGTGTGGTGAACAAAACGTTGCAGGAAATTGGCGCATTCGATAAGCCCATGATCACCATCTTCAATAAAATGGACCTTTATGAGCAAACAGTTTTCGACCCGTGGCTGGATGATGAAGTAAAAAAAGATATGCTTACCCAGCTCGAAGCCCGCTGGCAATTGCTCACCCATAACTCCGCCATATTTGTATCAGCGACAGAACGCCGCAATCTCGACGGGCTGCGCAACACCATTCTCAACCGTGTAAAACAACTTTACCAGGAGCGATACCCCTACCTCACTAAATTCTATTAATGATCCTCCGGTGCCGCGGTAAAATTATACTGCTCCCGATCCAAATTCCCAATCCCTAAAAATACATTGCGAATTTATTTTTATCATACAATTAAATATGTGGCCAATTTCAGCGAAAAAGCCTACATATTCTTTTTTGCTATTCCTCAATGCAAAAAAGTTGTTTAATTTTCTGAAACGTGGGCAGCTTGAAAGTTGCTCATTGTTACACCACACTATAAACGATCATTTATGAAGCAACAGGTAAGAGAGTTGTTGGTAACGGCGAAAGTGGCTCAGAACTGGAACACCGAATTTAACGAACGGGTGGAAGAGTTGATGCTGCTGGTAAACAAAGTAGATACAGACAAGCAAATATTTGAAGCAGGCGAGCTGCTGGATGTCTATCATAAAACAAAGCAAACACCTGCAAAACTCAGAAAGAGAAAATTGAGTGACATTTCCGATAAACCGTTTGAGTTTCTTGTTTTTCGCAATTAGTACTATTTAGCCTTCAAAAAAGCTATCCGGTCGGTACAGATGATTCGTCATTAAGGCTTCCTTTCCCCAAAAAAATATCCCACTACTATCTTCAGTAAGGCCGTCTTCTACGCCCTACTTTTCCCGCTGCCCAACTCAATAGCCGGCACGGCATCCCAACCAATATTTAAACCGTCGCTACCACTTCGAATTTCCTCAAATAATTTTATTCGCTAAATAGATCGGAAGTATGGTATATCAAAAACGGCATAAGTAATTGCTGAAACTTTGCGTCTCAGCCGCTTTGCGGTAAAATAGTTATGCCCGGGCTTTGAACGCCATTGGCATAAAACCGGAATAAAAGTAACAGTAACCTACCCGTACGCACATACATGCATACGGGCATTATTGCTTTGTATCGCTATGAAAAACCACTTCAAAACTAAAAACCGCAGCAAAAAAACAAAATAAAAAACATGCTTGCTCCTCCCCGAAAAACAACCTCAAACCCGCGACAGGCAAGCTTCCGCCATATTCGCCACTTTACAGGAACAGCTACATCTGCCCTAAGATCCGCCACACCATCTACAGCCATCACGTTTACCTATCCACAATTTCCGTAGCATTCTGTAAAACCTGGAAAACATGCCTTCTCCTTCCCGAAAAATGCCCTCAAACCCGCGCCCATACTGCATCTCACTTTTCAGCGCTCAGCAAACCACCCAATTGTGTATGATAATAATTTAAATTTAAAATAAACTAATTTATCTATACTACTCCACCGCCCTGTTCAAAAAATCAATAAACGGCCGCATAGCAGTAAATACCTCTAGCGTCTTTTTCACAGCCGTCTTCGCGGCCAGGTCTTCGTCCTGCATATTGTGGGCTACTGTAAAGCTTTTCATCTTCAGGTAGTCTATGGCGAGGTTATCTTCGGTATAGCCCTGTGGCAATGTCTTCAGCTGCTCCCCTTCTATCTTACCAAACAACTTCTTGAACTTTTTGTCTTCTATGATGGCCTCAAACTCTTTGAAGTTGTAATCTATCTCCTGCCGCACAGCCTTTAGCAATGGCGCTTCCGGCACCCATAGGCCACCACCCGCAAAGCTCTTGCCGCCGGGGTCTAGGTGCAGGTAATAGCCTGCCCCGGGAAACTTACGCCCTCCCCGGCTAAAAAATGCGCCAAAATGCGCCTTATAAGGCGTCTTGTCTTTCGAGAAGCGAACATCCCTGAATATCCTGAACACACAATCTTTTGCCTTCTGCTCTTTAAATAACGGCTCCGTTGCAGACAGCCCGCTGAGTATACCACCCACCATCTCCTCAAAGTTTTCCTTGGCAGCCGCATAGTCGTCACGATGCTCGTCAAACCACGGCTTATTATTATTTTTCACCAGCTGCTGCAGAAAATTAAAAGTCTTTGCCTGTATCATAATTTTAAAGTTTAACGAATGCTCTGAAATGTCAAATTTAATAACCTGGCTGAAATGATCCTTATGCTCCAAATTGGAGGCTACGAATTTAATCGTTAAAAGTATTTCTTACAAGGCCCCACCAGCGGTCATAGTTCCAGCGCCATTCAGGCCCGTCCCAAATGCCCCGGGCCATATACAAGGTTGCCATAGCCACGCTGTAATAGCAAAATATAGTAATGACGATGAGCAACGGGATCTTTACATATTTCTTCGCGCTGATAATGTGCTCCATGGTCACTGCCAGCGGCAGCGCAAGAAGCGCATAATAATCTACGTAACACCGGTGCCCGAAAGCCCCGCCAAAATTCCACATCCACCAGCTGGCAAAGAGATAGGTAATAACCAGCAGCAACAGCGTTGTTGCCAAAAAGTTGGTTCTGGGGTCTCTTCTTTTTGCAAGCAAAGCCCAAAACAGAAACAATAATACAGGAGAATACAGCAGCCATCCATTCTGTACATCAAAAAGCACCGCAGCTATTTTAGGGCTCGACCAGTAAATAAATCGCTCATCCTGGTAAGAATATTTAACCCAGTGGCCAGACATTTCTTTCCAGTACAGTAATTGTGGAAATATAATACCGATAAAAAAAGGCAGCGCGAGCAATAAGTCGGCCAGGTGTGTTCTGAAAAACTTAACCCTTTCCTTCAGATCAGTAAAACTGACAACTCTGTAAAGAAACAGGAATACGAATATAGATGCACCAGTGGGTCTTATAAGTACTATCCATCCCAGTACCAGCGCCAATAGTATGGCGTTTCTTTTAGAAGGCAGTGCATAATAGCTGTCCATCAATAAAATAGCCGCCGCAAACAGGGCAAAACTATACACATGCGACATGCCCACACCCAAAGTACCATAGCTATATAAGTTTGTGCCCAGCGCTATGCACAGTATGCTGAGCCAGGCAGCAACCCGGCTGAAATACCTCAGAAGCAGTTTTTTGAGCAAAAACAGCCCAAGAAATGTCCAGCAAACGCCAGCCATTAATATCCCGTATTGATATGGCGGACTAAAACCAGAAGCCTGGTAGTGGAAGACCCTGGCATAGGCATGCGCACATAGAAAAAAAGGTAAATAACAATAGGCCACCCCGCAAGTAAATTTAGGATATGCCTCACCTTTTTTATTTGTTATAAGGCCAACAAAGTTTGTGTCCGTTACATTATGTATACCATTGTATATAAAAACAGAAGGCAGGTACATATAATACCCTTTGGCGTCAGACGAGATAACCTCACCAAACCTGTTTCCTATATGCCTTTCCACCGAGGCAGCGAAAAATGCAATAAACAGGCACAGAAAAATAAGCTTATCAATGATGGCAAACCTCCTGGCTTTCATTTTTACCGGATTTATCAGGTAAGATACGAACCCGGCTTTAATTACCCGCCCTGATTTCTATATTTGTTTGTCCGGTGCAAATACCACGCCTGCATTATCCTTAATATTGGCACGAAAGCTAAAGCCTCAAAACACCCCGCAACTTATTATCTTTACCTTATGCAACTCACGCTACAGCTCGACATTCCACCGCTGCCAAAACCAATAGCATACACGGATAATATCCTGCTGATCGGGTCGTGCTTTACCGAACACATTGCTGACAGGCTGCAGCAGCTTAAATTCAAAATATTGTCTAACCCGCATGGCATATTGTTCAACCCATTAAGCGTGGCGTCAAGCCTTAATGGATATATGGACGGCCGCCAATACCGGCAGGAAGAACTTTTCCCCCTTAACGAGCTCTGGAACAGCTGGGACCACCACACGCGGTTTTCCCACATAAACCCTGAAGCCGCGGTAAGTGGCATCAATCAGTCGCAGGCAGATGCTGCAGTGTTTATTAAACAGGCCGACTGGGTGATCATAACTTTGGGCTCGGCATTTCAATATTATCTGAAAGAGACAGGAAAACCTGTGGCCAACAATCACCGGGCGCCTGCACAATGGTTTGAAAAAAGGCTACTTGCAATTGATTATATAGCATCGGCCCTTGACAGCACACTCCAGCATCTGTTTGCAATAAACCCATACACAAATGTGCTCTTTACCATAAGCCCCGTACGCCATATACGCGACGGTGTTGTAGACAATAACCGCAGCAAGGCCCGGCTTCTGGAAGCAGTGCATATCCTATGCGAAAAACAGGAGAAAGTACATTACTTTCCGGCGTATGAACTGGTAATAGACATACTCAGGGACTATCGCTTTTACGATATTGACTTTGTGCACCCTAACTATCTCGCCACTACTTATGTGTGGGAGCATTTTGTAAAGTCGTGCATTGCGCCGGCGGCCGGCGAGGTGATGCAGCAGGTGCAGGAAATAGTTACAGCCCGCTCGCATCGCTCACGTTTCCCGGCAACTGCGGCCCATCAAAAGTTTAGAGAAAGCTATGCTGAAAAAGTAAAAAAGCTGGCTGAAAAATATCCTTTTTTAGACCTGGGCGAAGAAAAGAAATATTTCACCTCTGACCTATAAACCCAAACCCCTAAAGGGCTTCCCCTTGTTATGTAATAGCGGCTTGGGTTGTATCTCCGGCAGCAAGGGATGCCTGTTCATCTTTACTCTTCTTATCCAGAATAACCAGCATGGCCAGCGGTATATAGAAAAGCGCTGCGACCTTATGCGTTTCTATCAGCTCGGAGAAGAAATTATTGATGAAGCCCACTGCCAGGGTCATAGCAAGGCCTATGGTCACCAGCCTGTAGAAACGGTCTTTGAACCTGTGGTATATTTTCTGGGCTTTGGAGAACATGGCATACACTAGTATGGCGTAGAGTATCATAGCAGGCCAGCCCTGCTCCACCAGCATATACAAGAAGTAGTTGTGGGTGGTAGATTTCTCCGTATTGCGGCTCACATAGGTGCGGAACGACGTGACTGCATAGGGCTTGTAGTAGTAATAAAATGCCCGTGGGCCATAGCCCGTTATTGGCCGGTCCTGGCTCATCCTTACACCTGCTACCCACCTGTACACCCGCTCCATCGACGACATATCCCGGCCCCTGAAAGTAGAGAGCAGGTGATCGACAAAGTTTTTGTGCATGTAGGTGTTGTTGTAATCGGGCCTGTATTCAAGGTATTTGTTATTAGGTACCAGGTAGCACATCGCAAGGATGATAGCTGCATAAATAGCCGGCATAATAAAGTTGACAAACCGCAAACGAATGGCAATACCTACCACAATGGCGAATACAAGGCCTATCTCCGCAGCACGGGCAAATGCAAACCAGGTGCCTACCAGGAAAATAAGAATGGTAACGATTAGCCCACCCCTGATAAAAATGTTCCTCCCTTTTGTTAGTGGCACCGCTATCAGCAATAGCGGCAGGAACATAGATATTACTGTAGAGTAGTCTACATGGTTATAATACAGGCCGCTCATAGCTTTCTGCACCTTATCGAACTTAAAGCCAAGCAGCGCATGATGCACCAATATTACCAGCACGGTTATAAGCATAGGCACCAGCATGAGCAGGAAACCCCTGATGAAATCTTTCTTCTCCCTGAATATTAAAATGGGGAAAATAAAGAAGCAGACCATCAGCCATGTCTTTACCAGCAAGAATTTGAAAGAGAACAGCAGCATTTTAGAGAAAATAACTGCTACTATGGTCCAGACGAACTGGAGCACAACAATGAGCACCAACGGGTCGCGCCAATACCATTCTGGAATAAGTTTGGGATTTCTTGCCAGTATCAACACGAAAGTGAACAAGAACAGCCACATAATAGGTTGGTCAGGCAAGGTGATAGACATGGAGTCGCCTGCAAAATTGATCTGTATAGATGCTGGTATGGTGAACAGGAATATCCAGTAGGCGGTCTTCCAGTTTACGGCAACAAGCATTACGTATAAGAAGGCAAATGGCGCTACGAGCACTATGTAATTACCCGTCCATGCAAATACTACAACAGTAGCAAACAACAGCATAAGGGCTGCCGCATCGAACCATATATTTTTCAGGAAGCTGAGCATCTATCGTACTACAGAATTGAGCTTGCGGAAGTACGCGATCAATAAAACGTAGATAGTGCTGAAGAACAAACCCAGGAACGCGGCCACCAATAAAATGGTCTGGATGCCGGCACCGGTAGGTGATGTAGGCGGTACCGCCCTTGAGATGATCTTGATAAAGCCAATAGACTCATTTGCAGATGCTGAAAACTCGTTGAGGTTAGATATGT
>JABDHF010000060.1 GCA_013285595.1 Bacteroidota bacterium | reverse complement strand
CAAGAAGCTATACCTCAACAGCCTGCCACTTCATTTATTGATGTGCCTGCCGGGATTTATGAAATAGGGTATAAGGGTAGTGATTTTTGCTTTGATAATGAGTTGGGCAGACATAAGGTGTACCTGCAGGATTATAAGATAGCTTCAGCACTGGTGACGAATGGGGAATTTCTCGAGTTCATCAACGATAGAGGTTATGAGCGCCATATACTCTGGCATGCCGAGGGCCTAGACTGGGTAAAGACTCATCATATTGGTGCGCCTATGTATTGGCACAATATTAATGGGGTGTGGTATAATTATACTTTGAACGGGCTAAAAGAACTGGATCTGAACGCGACTCTATGCCACATCAGCTTTTATGAGGCTGCCGCTTTTGCGGCATGGAAGGGTCTGCGCCTGCCTACGGAATTTGAATGGGAGGCCGCATCTAACCAATTCAACTGGGGCAGCCGGTGGGAATGGACGGATAGCGCATATTTACCATATCCCGGCTTTAAAAAAGCTGAGGGCGCTATAGGAGAGTATAATGGGAAGTTTATGATAAACCAGATGGTATTACGGGGAGCGTCGGAAGTTACTCCCGAGGGGCATAGCCGGAATACCTATCGCAACTTTTTTCATCCACATCTGCGCTGGCAGTATACCGGCATAAGATTAGCACAATAACTAACACTTACAACTGAGCGCCATGAACTGCCCAACAGCAACTACTACAACTCATAGTGAGCCATTGACGACTGATGAGTTCTTTCACGACGTATGGCGAGGGCTGACGGCATCGCCTAAGTACCTGCAATCCAAATACTTTTATGACGAGGTGGGCGATGGGATTTTCCAGGAGATAATGGCATGCCCGGAGTATTACCTGACGAACTGTGAACTGGATGTTTTTTCAAACAAACGTAATGAACTGGCCAATACCTTACTTAGCTACTTCCGCGATTTTGATGTAGTGGAGCTGGGCGCCGGTGATGCTTCTAAGTCTATTCACCTGCTGGATGCACTGATGAAGCATGAGGTCGACTTTACATATTATCCCATTGACATTTCTAAAAATATCATTACATACCTGGATAAGAAGCTGCCGGCTGCGTTGCCGGGTATTAAAATACACGGCCTTAATGGCGACTACTTTGATATGCTGGAGGAGCTTAAAGAGATATCGACCCGCAATAAGGTGGTGCTGTTCCTGGGTTCAAGTATTGGGAATATACAGCTGGAAAATACGGTCGATTTTTTGAAGGAGCTAAAGAGCCACCTGCTTCCCGGCGACCTTATATTGACTGGGTTTGACCTAAAAAAAGACCCTTCGGTAATACTTGCTGCTTACAACGATGCTGGCGGTATTACCCGCCGCTTTAACATGAACCTGCTGCAACGTATAAACAATACCCTGGATGCTGATTTTGACCTGTCGCAATTTGCACACCGACCGGTATATAATGAGCAAACCGGTGCGTGCAGGAGCTACCTTGAAAGCCTGAAGACGCAACGAGTGCGGATAGGTGAGGTAGGGTGGATACACTTTAAAGAAGGAGAGCAGATATTTATGGAGATATCCCAAAAGTATACGGTGCAACAGACCGATGAGTTTGCGCTGGCTGCTGGCTTTACACCTGTGCGCCACTTTTATGATAGTAAGAGGTGGTTTTTAGATTCGCTGTGGCAGTGCGGATAGTGTTTATGCCTTCTTTTTACCAAAAACTCTTTTTAGGAAGCCCTTTTTGGGCTTTTCGCCTTTTTCGGTTTCGGGGCCGTCGGTAAATGTTACAATTCCTTGTTCCCGAACCGCTGTCTTTTTAGCTGCCCTGAACATGTGCTGCCAAATGGTAGAGATATACCCCTTGGTGGTATCCCGGGTGAAGGATGTTGATACTTTCCTGACGTCTTTACCAGGCATGGGGTTACTTGGGTACAGTATTACGGCACTGCCAAGGAATGCAAACAAGCCATGTTTCCCTTCTCTGAGTTTGGTATCAAATTTCAACAACGATATTTTGAGGTCCTGGTATAATACTGTGAAATCACCTTTGCCGTAGGCCTCGTCACCTTCTATATGCATATCCATTCTATTGAGGTGAAAAGAAGTGACCTTGACTATGGTAAACACCTGGGCCTGCGGTGTTACCTCTTCTCCGTCGAGGTTGGTTAAAAAGCCATCTACTTTATAGCAGCCTTTATTGTTGGCAAGTGAGAAATCGAAAGTGGCTGAGAGGTCGCTTTTGTTCATGAACTTACCTTGCAGCTTTATGATGCAGCTTTTATCTTTAGCTATTATAGCGGGTATATTGGTGATATTGGAGAATTGGCCATGTATGTTGGTGAACTCTATAACGCCTTCATCGCCTTTGGGGGTTACTTCGGTGTACTTAAAGTGTCCCTTCTGTATGTTTACCTGTTCTATGTTTGTTTTGAGACCTACCTGCAGCAGCAATTGGTTTGGGAAGCTACCAGTTCGGCCATTTTTAGGTGCGTTCTCTCTTATATAGTGTATATCTATATTGGGCTGCTCTGCATGGATCTTTGGCACCATCAGCTCGCCGTCATTTACAAGCTGGTAAAAGTTGAAATTGACCAGCTCCACAGATGGAAAACTGAGGTTATAGATCTCTTTTTGCTTTTTGGTTTGCTGGTCGTAGTTTACCATGTGGTTCAATTTTACTGATTTCAACACAACGCTATTTGGCGTTGAGCTGAAATCAATATCGGGGCTATTGACTACGTACCTGCCGGTAGGCTTGCTAAATGTGAGGCTTTGCAGCCTTACCTTGCCGGAGTGGGCAAACAGAAAAGTATTGGTATCTGTCTTCTGGTCGTCGTTGTACGACCAGTCGTTGACCTCGGCATGGCCGCCTTTCATGTAGCAGTAGAAGTTTTCTTTGGCACCTTCGTAATGGTAGGTAATGTCGGGATCGGTAACGGTGACGAGCGCTGCCGATACCCGGCTGATCTTAGGTTCTTTGTGTTTGTCTCTTGTAAAAAGTGAATCGGCGGGGTGAGGGTGACATAGCAGCAGCCACTTTATACCATGGACATCGATATGCTGACAATCGAGCGACTTGCTGGAGGCAAGATCTTCCCAAGCTATGCCACTGGCCTCTATTTTAGGTATAGACACAGTACTAAGGGTAGGCGGGATGTGGCGATGCTGGCTTCTCAGGGCTTTTGCCTGCTGCTCATCGGGCCATAGCTTGAGATCGGTAATGGTGACGGTATGGTCGTAGAGGCTAACGTTGATATCGGTGAAGGAAATGTGGTAAAGGCTATCGGTAGACTTTGTGATGATGCCGGGTAGTCTATCGGCGATAACGCTTTTGTAATGATGCGATAGCCATACTGCATAACCTATAGCTCCTGCGATAATTACAGCAAGGCAGGAAAGTACTATATATAACGCCCTGTGTTTTCGGGTAGAAGCCATTTAGATAAGCGGTGTAAAATCATGCCAGTTTTTGGAAATTGGTATTGTTACTTGCCTGGAGAGACAGGAAGTTCCATCGTCGTAACATTCGATACCTTCGACATCGTGACGGTATTTTGTATCAATTTTGCTATAAATATGCGATCCCTTCAGGATCATCTTTCGTGGCTTAATGGCATTTGAAGTGGCGTGTATGCTCGAGTGTCCACCGGTTTCACCGGTGGCTATTCATGTTAAAGTCCTACGGACTTTCCTGATGTAGCGATATGTGTCGTAGAGTTTGTTATTGCTCTGAGCGGGGAACTCTGCCGGCACCGGCGAAATACCTGTGCCAGTATTCTTCGTTGAGGTTGCTGATGATGACGCCTTGTGATGTGGAGGCGTGTACGAAGTAATCGTTGGCGAGGTAGATGCCTACGTGAGTAATTTTCTTGCCATGCGTTTTGAAAAATACGAGGTCTCCTTCTTCGGCATCTTTATAGCGCTTTATCCTTTTGCAGCTGCTAAACTGGTCCATTGCCGTTCTTACCAAGTCGATGCCGAATACCTCGCTGTATAGCTTTTGCACGAAGCCGGAGCAATCGATACCAGATATGTCGCAGCCACCAAGGCGGTAGTTGGTACCGTACCAGCGATCTATAAACTGATATAGTGCCGCGTTGTCGAGGTCTTTTGTTCTGACGCCGAGGATGCCGGCATATTTGGCCCTCAGGTCGCGGATGTTGTCTTCTGCCTCGTCGCTTTTGTCGCTTTCTTCTTTGTGTTTGTTGTGGTGCTTGTAAGATGCGTATTCGATCGGCACCTTGCTTATAGATGCGGTTTCTTTAGATGCTATTGCCGCCTGCGGCCTTGGCTTTTCTACTGTTCGTTTAGGCTCTGATCTCTTTGGAGTAATGGCGTCAGCGGTTGCGTTGCTTTTGTTGTGGCCTGCAATGTAAACGTTATCAATAAATTGTGGTTGCTGCGCTGTTTTTTGAGCGATTACTTTATGGCTGCTTTGGCAGCCGCCGAGAAAGAGCAGGGTACATGCTATGGTGAATAAAAGTAAATGCTTCTTCATCTGGGCATGTTAATGATGTGTAAAGATACACATAATTATGAGGAAGTCAAGTATGCATAAGGAGATTATTGAATGAATGAGGGGAACCGGGACAAAGAACCAATAAGTTACGGGTAGGCAATTAGTGATTCAGATACAGCTCGCAACATCGCTGATATATAATGATATACGTTTGTTACCAGATCTAAGATGCTATAATTACCTTCTCTGAAGGAAGCAATAAAATGAGAGGATAGATCTGCAGAGGCGAAAGAGCTGACTACTGAGCGTAAAGTAAAATTACTGGTATTTAAATCCATTGTCTATTGCAGTGATACATTTTTGGCCAGGTATTTTGCCCAAAAGGTCTGCAAAATATAGTCGGCCGACTCTATTGCGTCAGATTCACTTTCCCCTATAACTACCAACCACTTGATAACTCTTTTATCCTCATCAGTTGTCAAATTGATAAGCTCTTTATAATTTACGAAATTCAATAACGTAGCCACTACAGGGCGGTTATTTTCGCACATTACTTTGTACTCATGCATGGACATAGGAAGACAAATTAATAGTTCATTGATTATGATATAAAAACCATTCCATCAAATATACTGATACCGGCACAATATTTAATAAATTTACTTTATGGACGCCAATTTACAAAATCAGGACAGGAATTATAATATTATTAGCCCTACGGCTAAGTATGTGCTTTTGTTTAAAGGCAATACAGAAATTCCTTATGCGAGAAAAGTTGCTGAAATTATTTCGCTACCGGAAAAATATGAACCGGAGACCAGCCAACGTGATTTTGCGTGGTGGGGTAGGGTGGTGCATCTTGAAGAAAGGTATAACAGCATTAACCAACTCTTATTTTCTCAGCCACATAAGAATATTTTAGAATTGTCTTCGGGGTATTCATTCCGGGGGCTTGATGCTATCAAAGATCATGATCTTTACTATATAGATACCGATCTGCCAGAGTTGATAGGTGTAAAGATGGAATTAATGAAGCAACTGCGAGATCAGGGTACGGCCCAACAAGGTAAGCTGGAGATTGTGCCCTTAAATGCCCTCGATGAACAGCAATTTACCGAAGTAACCAGCCATTTTCCGGATGGTGAGATAACTATCGTAAACGAGGGCTTGCTCATGTATTTGGATATTGATGAGAAGAAAAAGTTATGTGCAAATATTCGAAATGCGCTACAGAAAAGGGGAGGGTGCTGGATAACGGCAGATATTTACATAAAAACATCGCAATCGTTTGTACAGTTGCAGGCTAATGATAAACTAACACAACTGATGGAAACGCTGGATGTGGAAAAGAATAAATTTGAAAGTTTTGAAGCAGCGGAAGAATTCTTTAAAAATGAGGGTTTTGTGATAGATGTGGAAGCGGCGCCCGGATATGCAAATCTGCCATCGTTGAAATATTTACTGGAAAGCGCTACAAAGGAACAAATAAGTACCCTGGGTGGCGTAAAAAAAATACATGCGACGTGGAGGCTAAAGTTGGCTAACTAAACAGCGCCTACGATCAATGCCACCTGTTTTGGTAACGATCATAAGATTTAAACTCATGACTGCGATGATGATAGGGTGCGCCTCTTCTGCCAGAATAGCAACTGCTCATGGCAAATAAAAAAATAATAAACAGCAGCAGATAGCCCTTTTTCATTTAAATAATTTTTGCTAAAATAATTTAATAATGCTATTAAACAAAATTATGCAGCTTTAAATGAAGTGCTATAGTAATGAACTTACTTTTTTACTTCATTGTTCAATTTTTTGTAAACAGTGGCGGGATCTCTGTAATAAATATAGGGGTCTTTATTATGATTCTCCTTTATCTCGGTACTCTGAAATATTTTGCGGGAAACGAGCCACAGGGCTGTAAAGATAACCTGGCAAATAGCCAACTGGATAAATAGCCTGAAATTAGAGCGGTCGCTCTCGCCACTGAGGAAGTAATTAATAACAGTTGCCAATAAAGATAGAAATATGCAAATTGCAATTATCAGAAAAATAATCCGTAGCACCCCAACTATGTATCTCACCCAACAAATATACCGAGGGTTAAGCGTTTATAAATCATCGGTTTGTAAAAAATGATCGATAATTGCCTATAAAGATATAACGGGTTTTGTTGTTAGAAGAAAATTTAAATATTAAAAGGTACGTTCGGTTGCGCAGCTTCCTTTTTACTATAGCTATACAGACCGCTTTTTTGTTTTTTCTGATAGCCAATACCGTTACGCAACAAACCAAGTAGGTAAGTAACTATAGAGGATGCCAGCCAGAAAATAACAAGCTCAGTAAGCAGGTGAGTGGTTACTTTTTCATTTTCCCCATTCCATATAAAGTGAATGACTGCGGCTAGCAGGGATATGAATAGTACTGAGGTGATGAGCAAGGAAATAAACCAAAAGATGGTAGCTATAAATTTCATAACGCTAAAAAATTACCGAATACAATAATCGTATTTAAAAACCATGCCAACAGGCATTTATACATAATATAAATGTGCTGAGATCGACAAACTTTATGGTGCTGGTGATTTTTGTCAACAGAAAAGTGGCTTGAAACGCTATTTAGCTACTAAATTATCAGATAAATTAGCGGTGTAGGATGGAAAGCTATAACTTAGCGGTGAAAAATAGCCTGCTACCCAGTGGTTAAATATTGCGTCAACATTCTCAGGGTCTTTTTCTTTATTTTGTCGGCCATGTTATTAGTGGGGCTTATAGTATGCACTGTTTACTTACTGGTAAACGGCGAACGGCAAAATATAACTACCTACCTTACTACAGAGCTCTTGATCAATTCGGCTGCGTCTACGTTCATTTCCCTAATATTGAATAAACTGTACGAGTCTTTAGAATATTAAAGACTTTGCCCTTAGGCTGCAGCTGAAAACGGCAGACTATTGATGTGGCGATTGGTATTATTAATATTATAGATAAGGCTTTTAGCGCCGTCTTTTGCATCATCTTCGTTATTGGCGTTTACCATGGCGTACATGATCTGTCCATTGTGTTCGAAATAGTATTCTGAATCGTGGTCGAAACGTTGGTTTGATGGTTGTACGTTGATCACTTCATTGTTGGCGAAAATTACTTTGTAGCTGTTCATATTCCGAGCTTTTGGTTGTTTTTACTGTTATAGAGTTAGTAAGAACCGTGCCACGAAAATTTCATGAAGTATCTGACTGAATTCCAGTATTGTTTACCTGATTATTTTTTGACTATCTGGCTGCTGTGGTGCGAGAAACGGCATCTAAAATGATATGTGCCCCAAGCCGGGGTAATAGCGTACATTCGCTGAAGTACTAAATGCGGAAAAATGGAACAAAGAGAGATGATATTTTCTTCGGCGGAAGACATGGCCAATTACTTATCGAGGTTTGGGGAATCGAACCAGATATTTAAGGGTGAGCATTTGATGCAATATCGTTTTGAGGGAGGTACTATGCAAAAACGGGCGGCGCCATATAAAGCGGCTCCGACATCTTATAAATACTCAATAAGTAAAATAGATGGGGTATTTTACTTTAAGACGGAGCGGCATGCACTATCTGCCGATGAGGAGTATATAATAAAGCTCTATAAAAATAAAGGCGACCTGGCTGGCGCACTAGAAGTAGGGTGGACGACGCCAGCAAGAAGCATGGTGTGGCTGGCACTCTTCCCCAAGAGCAACCCGGATAGCAAAGCGCTTGTGCTTTGTGTGTAGGTCTGCGGGGGGCATCGCAGGCTATTATGGTTAAAGAGTTCTCCGACCTTTCCTTGCTTTAATTGACGCATAACCTGTATGGGGTTTCTCTATGTGTTATTTTTCCCAATAAATAATACCTTTATAAGATAAATGTAAAGGCATGAACGATACCAGTATAAAGGCTTTTGTAAATGAGCTGAACCTGAAATGCCCGCACTGCGGGGGTAGGGTGAAGGTGAACAATATAACTGCGGCTGGCATATCGCTGGATCATTTTTTGAATATACCTGGTGAGAAAATAACATCGAACCTGGCTGCGTGTGCAGCTATGGATAAGGAGGTGACCGCCCTGGTAACCTCTTTTAAGAATAACCTGATGCAGTTGCCCACGCTGCGTGAGAAACTGACGCTGCTTACTGCGCCTATGGCAGGGCCTGCTGCACCTGCTGCTGATATAACAGACTCAGGGTGGAGCTGAGTTTTTGGTTGATACGTCGTTGTTTATTATGCGGATGTTGAGAAATGGGTAAGCCACCCAGCTCCCTAATCCCCAAACCTCTAGGGCTTCGCCTTATTACATGAGCATTTTATTGTATTTTATTGATAATGACATAGAATGCTTGCCTGGAGCGGTTTTAAGGGCGTTTTTCGGGGAGGAGATAGGGTATTTATCTGACTTCACGGATTTAAGGGATGGTACAAATTCCACAGACCTGTTTGGTATCTTGTTACCTTCAGTGCCTTGGTGTTTTTGATTGTAATATGAAAAATGAAACCCTTTCTGGGCGTGGTTTTGAGGTCGGTTTTCGGGGAGGAGAAGGTATATTTATCTGAAACCAGCATTTTTAGGATCTGGGGATTGATGGGATTGAATTTCGCAGCTATTTTTTCATTATTCGTATTAATATCCTGAAATATTAATGATGACCTGAAAAACTGGGTCCCTTTGCCAGTGGCGGGTTTGAGGTCGGTTTTCGGGGAGGAGAAGGGTATATTTTTTGCTATTGCTCTGGGCGGTTTCATGTTTTTTTAGGATTACCTGATTTAGAGGATAAAGTTATATGTTTGAAATTGGAGTGGGGAGCCTGGGGTGTTTTGCCAATCGGAGATCAGTGCCAGGGACGTAGGGGAATGCAATGCCCTCGGCATCGTATTATGTTTTGTGATCGTTTGCTATAAATATTTGATCCTTTGGGGATCATGACATGTGTGGGTCTTGTGGGCTGTCTGAACTCGTTCCTGGCTTGCCATTTGCAGCATGGAATAATCATTCCATGCTTTTTAGAATATAATTAACCGGCGATTGATTTCTGATTACGCCTATGGAATGATCATTCCATAGGCACTTTTAACTTCTTATAGTGATTTATACATTTAAGTCATTGAATTAAAAGCTGGTAAGAAATGTTAAAATGATGAATTGTGATTTGTTTTAACACTGCGACTACACACATTGCGTTTGCTTTGTAACGTCATTGATACTATAAAAATTCTTCTAAACCAATTCAAAAAAAATAACATGAACAAATCTATTTTGCTGGCACCCATGCTGTTATCTTTAGCTGCGAGTGCCCAACCTGTTAGTGGTAACGCTGCGCATAAGGTGATAAAACCGGCGTTACACCAATTGCACCAACGATCTGTGGCGAGCCGTAATAACCCGGTTTTTGCTTTACTGGCAAAACAGGAAACGGGAAAACGGCACAATGCCGCCAGAACAACGGCGACAACCACGGAGCGGCTGGTGGCTACGAGCGACTATGACTATAGCCCGGCAGACTCAAGCTATTACCATCCCGGGCTTGTGGACTCTATGCGGTTGAAATACAGCGGGCAAAATGGCTCGACTTTTAACCAAGACATACTGGATTTTATAGCGCCTGATGCTGAGTATTTTTTTGCGGGCAGCTCGTTGAATAACTATGACGGGTATATACACAGGACCCTGTCGGCTCTTTCGCCGGTGACCATATTATCTGATACTGCACTGTTTTGGAATTCGGACCTATTGACTGACGCTACGGGACACGGGCAATATAGCTATGCCGAAGAGATGTATGATGTATATGATGCCAATAAGAATGTAACGTTTCATTCGCAGCAGATGGGTGTACTAGATACATCGGGGCAATGGGATCATGTGATGAATACTTTTGATGCCAATAATAATATTACCACATCGGTAGATATGAACTGGACGGGTACTTCGTTTGATACGGGTGTTATGTCTTTCTATTATTATAACACGAGTAATAAACTGGTTAGTGACAGCTTTGCACTATGGGGTGGTGGCACCTGGATGCCCCTTAGTAAGGATAGCTATACCTATGCGGCAGGAGGTAATATGACGAATGCGACGACTTACCAGTTTGACGGGATGGCATGGACTGAGAATACCCGCTACGTGATCGCTTATAATAGCGATAATACGCTGAATAATGATAGCGTAAGCCAGTATAACGGAACCACGTGGGACCTAGTTTTATCTGAAAACTTTGGCTACACGCCGGGGTCGGACTTCTGGACGAGCCTGACGTTTAACCAGTTCTCGCCGGGTAGTTTTGACCGGGTGGTGCTGAATAAGCATATAGCTGCAACCGGACTGGTAGATACTTTTAAAATAAAGGAGTATAGCTCGGACGGGGTAGCGCCATCTTACCTGGTGTCGGCGACAAACAATATCTATACCTATGATAGCTATCATAATCCACTGATCGTTAACGGATATTGGTTTACTATTAGTGATTCTGCTTCAGGTACGGGTAGCTACTCTGCAGCGCCTACAACTATAAAGAATTACTATTATGAAACTTATTCGTCGACAGAGGCAGTGCAGCAGGTGGCGCAGGTAGCCGAGCACGTGAACATATACCCAAACCCGACAGCCAATGAAATAAACATAGCACGGCCAGATGCAACGGCCGGCACGTATACCTTACTGACGCTGACCAATGCAACAGGGCAGACGGTAAGAACCGAAAGCCTGCCGTGGATGAGTGCGATGCAGACTTTTTCGCTGGCAGGGGTGGCGCCGGGCGTTTACCTTATTACGATTAAGGATAAGGCGGGCAATACGGTGCATGTGGGGAAGGTGGTGAAGGAATAGGTTTTTATTTAATTGATAGGGGAGAGAGGCTTCGGGATTTTCCGGGGCCTTTTTTTGTTTGAACTGTGGGAGATTTTCGCTAAGCTGGGGATTTTGATTTTTTGGAATTGATGATCTATATCGACGAAATATTTTGTATTTTCATACATTAATGTCACACATCATATAGATAACATGTTGAAAATAAATGGCGAGGAAAATAAGAAAAGACCTGATATACCTGAAGAAATTAACCCCGCACTCACTAATTGGGATAATGTCTTAGAAAATAAACATAAAAAAAAAAATAAAGAGAGAGAGATAAAATCGCTATTTGGAAAAGATAGATATAAAGCATTGACAATAATCGAAAAAATAACATTTTGGTCGGTCGTTGTTAACACGGGTCTATTAATTGCCAATATTATTTATGTAGGCATAACAGCAAGTTCGTTAAAAATCGCAAAGGAATCAAATGAGGCTTCGGGTAAAAGAGATAGTTTTTATGTAAATGTAGCTCGAACAGAAAATCAACCTCTTTTACAGATAGACATAGAGAATGTTCACTTTAATAACACAACGTGCCAAGTGGGAGTAAAATGGCGTATAAGTAATATTGGTAAAATGGCTGCCCATTTAGAATTTTATGAAGTTTGTTTTGTTATAGAAACAAATTATGATCGTTCTAAATCAGACAGCCTTAGATATAATACGGCTTATCATTCCGCTAATAGAACTATCGAAAAATATAGCGCATATATTATGGATCACGGAAATGATATTTCGACCACATCTCCAATGATGTCTAAAACTTTTTATGATACCGTAATACATGGAAAAGTTACTTCTCTTTTTTTTGGTAAAATATTTTATAAAAGTATTCTTGACAACAGCAAACGAACGTATGAATTTATGATTGAGATCCCACCCACTAAGAACTTAAATCTTTTCCATTTACTTTACAACAATAACCAAGAGTTCGAATATTCAATTGACGATATTTATAGTCAGTAGAGTTACGGCTTTCCACTGATATAGTTGGAAGAAATGTAGAGCAGCTTATTTTCTATGGCTATTTGTTCTATAATTTGGGCTTATGATGAGCAAGAAATGAACATGGCGGTTAATCATTTTCTACTTAACAGTAAGGATATTATACATCAACTTGAATATTGCTATACATAACACATTGACAGGTGCTTTTCAATCTAGCATTTTGTTCTATAATTTACATTATGTTAAGTAGAATAAACGAACAAATAAGGCGATAGCTGCCCTTGCTTCGGGTTCCTGAGTTCTACTTTAGTAAGTACACTGTTGCTCGGCCAGCGTGGGCCGTCCCCTCTCTTGTTTTCCTTAAATGAAAAACCCGGCTATAGACATAGCCGGGCCATCGTTGCTAATAATCAATCAACACAGTTTAGTGGACACAAAAATTACGCCCAGGCTAAGATCTTTGGGATTTGGGAATTTATAGGGATTGTAAACTTCTTACGGGATCAAGGCAGCCATTAACCTTAATTGTGCATAAGTATATTACCGGCAATATGTATTTTCATTTTTTTTAGTTCTTTAAATGATTGTCATGAATAAACTGATAATGGGGATATTTCTTTTGGTGGTGGCTCCCCTTGCGGTTTGGGGGCAAAATACGGCGGCGGATAGCGCCTGGCTGACGACGCATTACTTCAAAAAGGAGGTTTATATAACGATGCGGGATGGTAAAAGGCTGTTTACGGCTATTTACTCGCCGATGGATGGGAGCAGCAAGCACCCCATTTTGCTGAACCGGTCGCCATACTCTGTGGCGCCGTATAGCCCGAACCAGTATAAGGCTTTCTGGAATGGGCCTTATATGGCCTATTTGCGGGAGGGCTATATTATAGCTCTGCAGGATGTACGGGGTAAGTTTATGAGCGAGGGTGAGTTTGTGGATGTGCGGCCGTACATACCTAATAAAAAGGTGGGGTCTCCCCTTGCCATAGATGAGAGTTCTGATACATACGACACGATTGACTGGCTGGTGAAGAATACGAAAAATAATAACGGAAAGGTGGGTGTGTGGGGTATATCGTACCCGGGTTTTTATGCTACTGAGGCGGCGCTTTGCGGGCATCCAGCACTGAAAGCGGTGAGCCCGCAGGCCCCAGTGACGGACTGGTTTATGGGCGACGATTTTCATCATAACGGTGCTTTTATGGAGATGGACGCGTTTAGCTTTTACAGTGGTTTTGGGAAGAAGCGGCGCGTACTTACTGATAAGCCTGCTGCTGGTTTTCAATACTATACGAGCGATAATTATAAATTCTATTTAGAACAAGGACCGCTAAAAAGCCTTGCCATATTAATGGGAGATACCATGCAATTCTGGAATGATATGTATTATCATCCTAACTATGACCAGTGGTGGAAAGCGCGAAATGCGCGGAGCACGGTGCAGAACATACCTAAGAAAGTAGCTACGCTGGAGGTGGGTGGACTATATGATGCGGAAGACTGCTACGGCGCCTGGAACCTATACAGGGCGATAGAGGAAAAGGCCGGCAATAACAATAAGCTAGTGATGGGGCCATGGAGCCATGGCGGATGGGCGCGCGGCACAGGCGAGTACCTGGGCAATGTGCGGTTTGGGAGTGAAACGGCTAAATGGTACCAGCAAAACGTGGAGCAGCCGTTTTTTGACTATTACTTGCTAGGTAAGGGAAATGCGAAGAAGATAGCTGAGGCGACGATCTTTTTCTCGGGCAGCAATAAATGGAAACAATTTAGCAAGTGGCCGCCCAAGGACGTGGCCGAGACTAAAATGATGCTACAGCCCGAGGGTAAAATAAGCGCGTACCCTCCTACCGCGCATAATAAATATGTGGAATATACCAGCGATCCTGCGAAGCCAGTGCCTTATACCGCCGATGTGCAATTTGCCCGTGGGGCGGACTATATGACTGACGATCAACGGTTTGCAGCGCGCAGGCCTGATGTGATCGTCTTTCAGACGGATAGCCTGAAGGATGATGTGACGGTGGCAGGGCCAGTGATCGCCGACTTGTTTGCTGCTATATCTACTACAGATGCAGACTTTGTGGTGAAGTTGATAGATGTATTCCCGGATAAATTTGCCTATAACGATACCGTAGACGGCAAGGGTAATGGCAAAGCGTACCAGATGAGCGCCTACCAGATGCTGGTGCGTGGCGAGGTGATGCGTGGCCGCTACCGCAATAGCTTTGAAAAACCAGAGGCTTTTGTGCCCGTAAAGATAACAGAAGTGAAATATCAACTGCCCGATGTGGCGCATACCTTTAAAAAGGGCCACCGGATAATGGTGCAGATACAGAGCAGCTGGTTCCCGCTGGTAGACAGGAACCCGCAGCAATTTGTGAACATATATAACTGCAATAAGATAGATTTTGTGCCGAGTGATATAAAGATATATTGCGATGCGGAACATGCGTCGAATATAATATTACCGATAATCCCCAGCCCCTAAAGGGGAGTTGTTACTCCAGCCATCAGGGGCGGAAGCTATGTCGGCGGTACGTTTTTTCTATATATACACATGTAAATATGTATTATAATAGGGGTAAAAGAATAAATGGGTGTCTTTTAAGAAACGTAATAGATCTTGGCTGAAGCTATTATCTTTAACTTGCAACATCCTGATTTGCTCATGCACAACGACTCTGCCGGCATACCACATAGCCATGCCGACAACGCAGCGCTGTTTGAAAGCATTTTTAAGACTCATTTTAAGGGGTTGCACGGGTATGCCTGCAGTATAGTGAAAGACGAGACTACTGCTGAGGAAATGGTGCAAAACGTGTTTTACAAGCTATGGGAACGGAAGAGCCAGGTGCAGATAGAGCAATCTGTAGCAGCCTACCTGTACCGGGCCGTATATAATGAAAGCCTCAACTATCTGCGACATAATAAGGTAAGGGCGACTTACCAGCAGCAAAGCATGAGCACCAACACTGAAGGTACTGAGACCGACCCCGCTACTCTACGAGAGCTACAACAGCGGATAGATAGCACTATAAATGAGCTGCCGGAGCAGTGCCGCACCATCTTCCAGATGAGCAGGTTTGAAGACCTGAAGTATAAAAATATCGCTGATAAGTTGGGAATATCTGTGAAAACGGTAGAGAACCAAATGGGCAAGGCGCTACGGATATTACGAACAAAACTTATGGATTACCTCCCTACCCTTTTACTTCTTTTTATAAACATGAAAAAAATGATATTGTGAAAAATGAGCTAAATAACATGTCGGATGAGCTGCTGGTAAAGTACCTGCTGGGCGAAGCATCTGCGATAGAAAAAGAGCAGGTGCAGTTATACATAAATAAAAATATTGATAATAAAAAACACTATGATGAACTGGCGCTGACGTGGGGAAAAAGCAAAATAGTGGCTGTGGAAAGTACTATAAGCGCGGATGCTGCATGGGAACGATTTAAGCAAAGAACTGAAAAGAAAGCTGTGCCTATTAGTTTACTTAATCGGTATAAGTGGTTGAAAATCGCTGCGTTACTATTATTATTTATTGGAAGTGGGACTTTTATGTTTTTAAACAGACAAAAGAGCGATATTGCTAAAAATGACGGCTCAAATTCAACAAAAAGTATAGTAAATAAAACTTTAGAATTTAGTAATCAAATAACTAATAATGAGCAAGTTAATAAAGAAAATAAAAAAATAAATGCAACTACTGAAACACTAGTGAATGATTCTAAATCGCCAGATAAAAGACAAATAGCGGAAATTAAAATATCAAGACCGAAGTTGAAAAATAATGGATATAAAAAAATAATTGCATCTTATGCTAAAAAGGCAGAAGCGGCAGCCTACAAAACTAAAGGTGTGATTTGCAATGGTACCCCCTGCCCTATAGAAATATGCATAACTCAAACCATAAAATGTAACGGACAACCCTCGACCGTATCTAGTTGTAGCACCCTGGAGCCTGACCAAGAGGGGAAATTGCATTATAAAACCCATGATAAGATAGGAAGACATTGTACTATGTCGGTGGATGAGATCACGATCAAGACCTTATCAACCGGAGAAACTATTGTGCTTAATGCTAATTCGACCCCATCGACAGCACAGGATTTTTTCAACTATATTACAGGCAAGAAAAAAGGTGGGATAGTGGCCGGGGTGTTTCATGACAATTGCAATGACGACCAGGATTGCGGGCTGAAGTTTGATAATAATTTTGGGGATCTTATACTGCAATGAATAAATGCACTGTATCTCGCCAAAGGTGAGGTTATGAGATGCAAGACATTTAATAAACTAGAAGAGCCCCAAAACGGAGCTCCTCTAGTTTATCAAATGAAGTACTCTTAAGCTAAAACCTCACCATACATTTCTGCTCTAACGGCTTTTACCCGGTCGTTTGTCATGTACTCATCGAAGCTCATTTCGCGGTCTATTAGTCCGTTAGGGGTTATTTCCATTACGCGATTGGCTACGGTGTTGGCCAGCTCATGATCTCGTGTGGTGAAGAGGATAGTTCCCCTAAAATCTTTCATGCCATTATTAAGGGCTGTAATGCTTTCCAGGTCCAGGTGGTTGGTAGGCTCATCCATGAGGAGCACATTTCCTTTCATCATCATCATACGGCTAAGCATGCAGCGCACCTTCTCTCCCCCACTCAGTACTTTGGATTGTTTCAGGGTTTCTTCGCCGGTGAAGAGCATTCTGCCAAGGAAACCGCGGATAAAGGTTTCGTCT
>JABDHF010000059.1 GCA_013285595.1 Bacteroidota bacterium | reverse complement strand
CGTGTCTTTATCTACGTAGCCCTTATCTATAGCGTATTGCACCTGGCTAAAAGGCAGCATTTCGGCCTTGCCTTTCACCAGGAAGGTCAGCATCATCCGGTCAAAGAAATTAACATCATACTGCCGCTCTATGCTCTTTACCACCCTTACCGAACTGTCTGTGCTGCACCCGCTCACCATAAAATCGTTCTCGTCGGCCATTATCACTATAAATTGCCTGAATAGTAGTTTCGCCCATCCCTTCACCGGTGTGCCGTGCGACTGCCACTGCATATAAAACTGATATAGCTGCTCATTTATCTCTGTTACTTCTTTCTCTATAAAGGCTCTATTGCTCTGGTATATCCATACCCGCGCATTATCTGCAAATTCAGCGGGTATCAGTTGGTGTAATTCTATTGCTTGCATACAGCAAAGGTAAGCCGGAAATAATAACCGTAATACCATAAAAATCGGGTCATTTTCCTGCTTTTATTACCGTTAAAAAAGTTTTTCGACCGTTTACAAAGTTTTTTTGGTTGCGCTGTATAGCGGTTATAGATTGCACTCGGTTAGAACATAGATCCTATCATAAGCCCTACGGTCGCTGGCCCCTTTTAGACCTTGCTTATACCAGAAAAAATACCCCAAAGCCGTAGCCATGAACAATGATGCGGCTTTTTTTATGCCCTGTTCTCTCGTCATATGGTTTTTACTTTTTACTTTTACGATACATTTCCCAGACTTACAACTTAAGACCTACGACTACAATGCGCACCTTAATTACCAACATCAAACATTTATATCAAACAGAAAGTATAAATGAAAATAAGCTGCGTGTATCTGGTGCCGACATGGCTTACCTCCCCGGCATAGCTAACGCATGGCTCATAATAGCCGATGGCCGCATTCACAGCTATGGCGACATGGCTGATATTCAGGAAACCCATGTCGATGAAACAATAGACGCAACCGGCAGGATGGTACTGCCCGCCTGGTGCGATAGCCACACACACCTGGTTTTCGCCACCCCGCGCGATGGCGAGTTTGTAGACCGCATCCGTGGGTTAACCTATGAAGAGGTGGCGCGCAGAGGTGGTGGTATACTCAATTCTGCCCGTATGCTCAATGCCATGGACGAGCAGCAGCTTTTCGATCAGAGCCTCGTCCGCCTGCACAAGGTAATGGGGCAAGGCACTGGCGCTATAGAGATCAAAAGCGGCTATGGCCTCTGCATGGAAGGGGAGCTAAAGATGCTTCGTGTTATTCGCAGATTGCGTGAATCAGTAAGTATTCCCATTAGGTCAACATTTTTAGCTGCACACGCATATCCTGTTGAATATAAGGAAGATAAAGAAGGTTATATAAAATTGATCATAGAGCAGATGCTACCTAGGGTCGCATCAGAAGGTCTTGCCGATTACATGGACGTTTTTTGCGAAAAAGGCTTCTTTGGTGTGCCTGAAACAGAACAACTGCTCGAAGCTGGTTATAAATATGGTTTAAAACCCAAGATACATGCCAATCAATTGCATCATTCGGGTGGGGTAGAAGTAGGCGTAAAATACAAAGCATTGAGTGTGGATCACTTAGAGTGCATTGGCGAAAAAGAAATTGAATCTTTAAAAGGCAGTAATACTATGCCTACACTCCTCCCCGGTGCAGCATTCTTCCTTGGTATGCATTACCAGCCTGCCCGTAAGATCATAGATGCAGGCCTTCCTGTTTGTCTCGCTACCGATTACAATCCCGGCTCTTGCCCATCAGGTAATGTTCCCCTGTTATTATCCATAGCCTGCACACAACTAAAAATGACACCCGAAGAAGCCATAAATGCCGTAACTATAAACGGTGCTGCTGCCATGGAACTGGAACAGCAAATGGGCACCATCAAAGTAGGGAAAAAGGCCATCCTCATCCTCACAAAACCAATACCCTCATTAGCCTATATTCCCTATGATTACGGAAATAATAATGTAGAAAGATTGCTTTGTTAGATTTATTGAACGTCTGGAAATAATGGAATCAAAATTCCGCTCAAGAGTCTTAAAAATACTGCATATCCCCGAAGAGGAGTGTGATGCCTTTTTCGCATCTGAAAAAAAGGAACTAAACCTTAAAGCAAAAGAATACTTCATCCGCGAAAATGAGATATGCACTGAAATGGCCTTTGTAAATAAGGGCGTACTCCGCATGTACTACCTCGCTCCCGATGGTAAAGAAATAAATACCATGTTCTTTTTCGAGAATGATTTTGTTACCTCTTACCAAAGCCTGCTGCTCCAGCAGCCCGGCCGCTACTTCATCCAGGCGCTGGCCGATTGCGAGCTCATCACCGTTAATTACCATACCCTGCAAAATGCCTACCAGCATTCCCACCTATGGGACAAGTTCGGCAGGCTTATCGCTGAAAAAAGCTACATCATATCCGAACGGCGCATCGAAAGCCTGCTTTTCCTGAACGCCGAGCAGCGGTACCTCAACCTGGTAAAAACATATCCCCGCGTGTTTGAGCAGGTACCTTTATATCATATCGCATCTTACCTCGGTATAGAGCGCGAAAGCCTCAGCCGGCTTCGTAAAAAATTATCCAAACCTCGTGAGATTGTAACATAGGTCATTTTTTACGAACGTAATGATCGCCAGTTTTGTGTCGTGAATATAACCGTTATGACACAGAAAAAGATCATTGAGAAACTATACACCGCATTCGCAGAGGTGGAAAATACAGCCCGGCTGGTTCCCGAGGCTTCATTCTTTCAAAGGCCTGCCGCAGGCAAGTGGTCAGTTGCCGAAAACGTAGAGCACCTCTTTCTATCCGTCAAGCCGCTTGCCGCTTTATTCGCAGATCCCAGGTCAATGCAGGACCGGTGGGGTAGCAGTAGCCGCTCATCACGCACCTATGATCAAATGGTCGCTGCTTATCTCGAAAAGGTTGGCAATGTCGGCGCAGGCCTTCCGGCTTATACGCCTAAAAACGAAGCAACATCAAAACCGCAACTCATAGAAAGTTTATCTGCAGTCAATAACAAGTTTCTCGTCCGTGCTTCACTATTCACAGAAGCTGAGCTTGACGATTACCAGGTGCCACATCCCATCATTGGTTTGCTCACTTGTCGCGAATTTCTTTACTTCACACACTACCACACCATGCGTCATCGCGATACCATAAAAAAGCTATAGACGAAGGCCGGCTGGTGGTTCAGAAGAGATCCGTGGAATCTGTGCAAAAATCCTGCGGCCGGTTAGGCGGGCGTGATTCAGAATATTCACTTACACTGTATGGCTACAATATTCTGGGCCTTGCCATTCCCCATGCCGGCAGATTTTTGCAGGTCGGCGCAGGCGCCGTTTTTATCCCCGGCCCTTAGCTTCGATTCGCCCCTGAACAGGTAGTTGTCAGAGCTTCCCGGATTCATCTCTATCGCCTTGGTAAAGTCAGGTATTGCCCCGTCATAATCCTTCAGCTCAAACTTAGCATTCCCTCTCAGCGACACACTCCTCGGCTCTGTAGGATTCATCGACATATCCTGCGTAAAGTCAGCAATAGCGCCTGTATAGTCTAATATACTATATTTAGCCACCGCCCGCAGATAGTAGATGTCTTTGTCTCCCGGTTTTAAAGATATGGCTTTATTAAAATCAGAGATCGCAGCCTGGTAATTCTTCATGTTACTCTCCGCATCTCCCCTGAACGAATAGTATTCTTCATGCTCCGGGCTCACATCTATAGCTTTCGATATATCAATTACCGCGCTTCCATAGTCTTTTTGCGCGCTTTCCAGCGAAGCCCTGTTATAAAGATATACTGCATTCTTTGGGTTCAGTTCTATCGCCTTGGTAAAGTCTGCCAGGGCGCCGCTGTAGTCCTGCATCTTATTCTTTGCCTCGCCACGTTTGTTGTAGGCGTATACGTCTTTAGGGTTAATTTCTATGGCCTTAGTATATACAGCTATAGCGCCTGCATAGTCTTTCTGCGCCATTTTCGCCGCTGCTGCACGGCTGTTTTCTTCAGGTGTCTGGCTATAAGCGGTCTGCATCACAGCTAGTCCGCAAAGTATCAGTGTGAGTTGTTTCATAAAATTAAAAGTAAAGGATTTTTTCAGAAATGAAAGCAATAAAACGGGAGAAATACGCTCATCTTCTTTTTAAAATAATTATTACCTTACCGCACATTCAAAAAACACACACATGAAGAAAGCCTTATTCTTATTATTAGCAGTATGCCTATGCTGCAAAGTATCTGTAGCGCAGCAGGTAGCTATAGAAAAAAGCGCAGAATTTGACGAACCAAATTATGGCTGGAATAAGATACTCCAGCTAAAGAACGGCAACACATTCTATTTTCACAGTAGTAAAAAAGATGGGCTGGAAATAACTGTTTATGATAAACAGAGAAAACAGATAGCCTCACGAGATATCGATAGCAAATTGTGGGATATAGGAAAGATACGGCAGGCCACAATAGCTGGGCTATATGAGATATACGGTGAGCCCGTATTGTTCGTAATTCAGCCCGATGATAATGTACCCACGCTATACCGTATGCGCTTTAACCCAAACACCGGCGCTGTAGCTAACGAGATGGCAATGGGGCATTTGCCTAAATCGTTCTACGAGCACTCCTTCGCCAGGTCTTTTGGACATGTACCACCACCGGACATAATAGTAGAAAAAGACCCTAATAGCGACTGTTATGCGGTGATCTATTTTAATAGCATGGCACATAGCCGCGATGAGCGTATAAAAGTGTTGCACTACGATGGCACACATAAATTATTGGGACAGGCATACTACGAGTCTCCGAAAAAAGCTTTTAAATTCCTTGTTTATATAGGATCAGTAGTAGACGGCAATAAGCGCGTTTATGTAACCACATATGGTTATAATACTAAATCAGATGATGCGCTGGCCAGGGTAATAGTGTCAAGATTAAATGCAGGCGATACAGGCTTTGTACACAACATGCTTAATTTCTCAGAAGATTTTGATGATACAAGATCTGTAATGTTATATAATCATGGCGTCAATAAATTGGAGTTGCTAACGCTGTCGCATACCGAATCTAAGCATCACTTTTTTTCAAATAAAACGGATAATTATTATTTAACGCTACTTAGCTATATAGACCCTGAAACTTTGCAATTGATAAGCGTTAAACCGTTTGCCGGTGAAAAATTGCAGGCGTATGGCAAACTAAATATTGACAAAGATTACGAGTATACTGGTATGCCGCAGCAAATGGTGGTGAACAAAGATAATACTACAACTATCTTGTCTGAAGACATAACAAGGAAAGTAACCACATACACCAGCAGCCATGGCAGCAGCCATACTATAGAAAGGACAAACCTGGGCCCCGTGGGTATAACAGAATTATCTGACACCGGTGCCGAACTAAGGGGATATGCGATCAGTAAGGAACAGCAAGCCGAAGGTTTACTGCCGGATCTTTATATTAATAGCAGGAGCAAAGGCCGTTTTAAAGAAAATGCTGTGAGGAAGCTGACAGGAAGATCAAATAACAATCAATTTCTTTCCTACGATTACATTAATGCGGAAAACGGGCGTTATGTAATATTTAATGACCTGCCGGTAAACGCGGATAAAGATGAAGATGAAGAAAAAAGGAAAACAGTAACATCTGTGACTGCAACCAACACCATGTGCTACAAGCTAAATGACCAAAAAATGGATAAGTTTTACCTGTTTGGCCAACCTGACAGCAAGCGCGCTTCTACCTTCTGCTATATCGAATCGTCCGACTATAATAAAGACCTCAACACCTACGCCACAATGATAGTAGAGCGCGATGGGCGTGACAAGACTGCTAAAATAGCATGGGTTAACTTTAAATAAGATAAATTAACTGAGATCAGATTCATTCATTTTTCATTTATGCACCATTTCAAAATTGTGCATTATTAGATTAACTTCGCAAAAATTTTTTACCAATGAACTTGCACGAATACCAGGCCAAGGAATTATTAAGGCGCTATCATGTGCCTACACAGCATGGCATAGCTGTAGATAAAGTAGACGACGCTATAAACGTATACAAGCAAATGGCCGTAGACAACGGTACTAAGTTTGCCGTAATAAAGGCGCAGATACATGCCGGTGGTCGTGGTAAGGGCCGTATGATAGAAGTGCCTGAACAAAGCGGTGTGCAGGTGGTAAAGAGCGCTGAAGATGTGGAGCGCGTAGCCGGCAATATACTAGGCCATACACTCGTAACTATACAGACCGGCCCGGCAGGCCGCAAGGTGCATAAAATACTCGTGGCGCAGGACATGTATTACGATGGCCCAAGCGAGCGCAAAGAGTTTTACATGAGCATACTGCTCGATAGGGCTAAGAAGCAAAATGTGATCATGTACAGCACCGAAGGCGGTATGGACATAGAAACGGTGGCGCACGATACCCCTGATAAAATATTCAGGGAGTGGGTGCATCCTGGCTTCCCGTTGCAGGCGTTCCAGGCGCGCAAGATCGCGTTCAACCTGGGGCTGAGCGGACTGGCATTTAAGAACATGGTAAAGTTTGTAACCAATCTTTACGATGCTTATGTGGGCCTCGACTGCTCCATGCTCGAAATAAATCCCCTTTTCAAAAGCTCAGACGACAAGGTGCTGGCCGTAGATTGTAAGATGAACATTGATGATAATGCATTGATGCGCCATCCTGATCTTGCAGACCTGCGCGATAAAGCAGAAGAAGATCCTACAGAAGTTGAAGCAGGCGAGTTTAACCTCAACTATGTGAAGCTCGACGGCAATGTAGGCTGCATGGTAAACGGAGCTGGCCTGGCTATGGCTACCATGGATATGATAAAGCTGGCCGGCGGTGAGCCTGCTAACTTCCTTGATGTAGGTGGCAGCGCAAATGCACAAACCGTAGAAGCCGGGTTCCGCATCATACTGAAAGACCCTAATGTAAAGGCGATCCTAATCAATATATTTGGTGGTATAGTACGTTGCGACAGGGTAGCGGCGGGCGTAATAGAAGCCTACAATAAGCTGGGCAATATCCACATACCTATCATAGTGCGCCTGCAGGGTACAAATGCAGAGCAGGCCAAAGAACTGATACAGAACTCAGGCCTGAAAGTAGAAAGCGCCACGCTCCTCAGTGAAGCCGCAGAACTGGTACAGAAAGCAGTAGCCGCAAATTAAATATTGACGATTATAAAACTAAGAGGGTGATGTCGTGTGGCATCACCCTCTTAGTTTTATAACCCCTCTTGCTATATAGTTGAGTAACATGTAATGATCCCAAAGGGATCACATATTTATAGCAAATACGGACAAAATCAAAGACGATGCCGAAGGCATCGCATATTATGCCGCAGATGCCACTTCCTGTTTCATTACTTAATCACATTAATTCTCTGGCTTTGTTACATAAATGTCCGGAAAAGGTAGAAATCACGTCAGTACACCTTTTCAGGTGTCAGACGTGGTTTGGTTAGATGCCTTTAAATGATTAATGTAGGTTAATCTCTTATAGACGCGTTATTTCACCAGTTTGTAACCCAGCGTTACCCGCATATATGGGGCCGCTAGAGCAGTGTTAACATTATAGCCTGCCTGCACGTTTGCATTAGCCGGCGACTGCTGTATCAGCGCATCAACCAGCCATCGTTTGTTGTACTCATAGGTCAAGCCCAGCATATACCCCAGTCTTACTTCGCTGCTATTGGTAGCAGAATATTGCGGGCCGGTATAATTGCTGATAGGGCTGCTGGTATAAGTAAATACTGAATCTATTGAAGGTGGCGCGCTGGTATTGACAGTAGGGCCTGCAATAGATTTTGTTGTAGTTCTCGGTATATGGGCATACGTTTGTGTGTTCTCCTTAACGCTTATCAGCTTGCTGTAGATAATATTTACACCACCATATACCGCCGTCTTTTTATTGATGTAATATTTAAGAAGCACCGGCAATTCAAACTCTGCATAAGTACCGCCAATGCTGCTTTTTTTAATTATAGAGTCGTAAGACTCACTGTAGGCATAGTTTCTCTTCCAGAATGCCACATTGCCCAGGTCTTCTCCCAGATACACCGGCAGGCTATCCACAAGCGTTACCTTGCTATCATTTATCTTGTGGTAAGTCTGTGGCGCGCCTATCCTCCTGCTATTAAGAGCCGCCGACTTTACAGACGGCTGCAGCATTACAGCCCATCTGGAAGATATATTGTATTGCAGGTATGGAGAGATCACCCCTTTCCTTGCAGCATCGTTATTGAAGCCAGTTTCATAGCCTGCTTTCACTCCTGCTTCCCATCTGTATTCCGGCTTACTATGTTGCTTCGTTTTCTTATTAACTATTGCATCCACTTTGGGTTTAGATGGGGCTGGTTTTGCTGATGCTATGGGCGCTTCATTTACTTTATTTTTTTCAGCATCATTTTCATCATTCTTTTTAGGATCCGCTGCGGGCGTTATTTTGTTCTTAGCCGGCGCACTGTTATAGATCCTTTCATTGTCAGCGCCTTCCTCATCATTTGATTTTGCGCTACTGTGGTTATTTTTAGTTTTACCTGCTCTTGCTACAGGGTGCTTGTCGTCAGCATGCCCGGCAATTCGGATTATTCTATTCCCGATTTTGCGCCCGGTACTTGTAGTTTTGTTTTGTCCGTTCTGTGTTGTTTGCTCGTCATTTCCATTTACAGGTGTGCTTGTATTTTTGCCGGCATTAGTTACGGTATTATTATGGTTGCCATTATTACCGGGAGTAGTTTCATCTCCCTGCTGAGCGTTATTATTATTGGTTATATGCGTTTGGGCTGCTGGGACTGCACCTGTCTGCGCATTTTTATTTAAGGCTACAGTAGTATGAATCGGCGACACGTTGCCCGCAATGTTCCTTACTACAGAAACACCAAGCAGCAGCAACAGGAATACCGCCCCGAAATACCCGTACTTGCGGTATGGGCTCCCGGGGTCTGCCGCCCGGTTACCTTCCAGTTTTTGCTCCAGCTTGCCCCATATAGCTGGCGGGGGGGCTTCGGCGTAGTCGCCTAGTCCATCCCTGAAAAGATCATCAATATTTTTTCCTTCGTTTTCCATTTTACTATGAATTACTTCATGATAACTATTTTTTCCTTAAGCCTTCGCCGCGCATCATTCAGGTGCCACCGGCTATTGTTCTCGTTTAAGTTCAGTAGTGTGGCTATTTCCCTGTGCGAATAATTTTCAAATACAAACAGGTTAAACACCGTTCGTTGTGCATCTGGTAGCGTCTGTATCAGCAGCAGCAGTTCTTTATGCGATAGTTTTTCTACCGACTCACTCTGCACATACGCATCTTCCGGCTGCACCTCTTTATGCGGCTGGTCGTCTTTTATATTCTTTCGCACATGGTCTGTAACCGTATTGATCACTATTCTCCTGATCCATCCCTCAAAAGCCCCGCTAAACGTATATTGATTAAGCCGTGTAAGTATTTTATAAAACGAATCGTTGAGCAATTCCTCTGCTGCTGCATCATTATTATATAGGTATCTTTTTATTATTCCGTAGGCAGCTGGCGCGTATATGTCGTATAATTTTTTTTGGGCGCTTGGGGATTCCGCAATACAATCTCTTATCAGCATGCTGAGTTCGCTATGTCCGGTGGAGCTTCTTTCGGGAGCGGACAAGTGGCCGGTTATATTGATCGATTGAGACAATCCTAAAAAGTAATTAATTCATTCATCTGTTATTCAAATATACTTTCAGTTAATCACATAGACGGGTGCTTTGGTCACAATGTTAGGAATAAAAAAAGTTTTTCGCGGTCACTAACGTTTTGTTCGAAATTCTCGTCCACTTGATTACCGTAAGTGTATATAGTTGATAACCATTTAAAATGGCACTATTTTTGCGCTAAAAAAAAGAAGCCGGAACTTAAAAAGTGATAATTTGCTATTTTGCATTGCCAACAAACCCTAAAAGAAACTGTCTATGAGAAAAGCACTGTTGTCTGCTATAGCTATTGTATTAGCCAGCGCTAATGCTCACGCCCAGGCCACTTACCTGGCCGAGAATTTTGATGTGAAGTGCGTATTGGCTTCTGATTTCCCTATTACCTGGGACCAATACAGCCCCATACCGGGCGCCTCGCCACTTGGCGCCTGGACCTGTGCACCCACAGAAGGCAGAGGGTCAACACCCGGCATCAAATGCACCGGTACTTACAGCGGCATTAATCACCTGGATACATCCTATTTAATTACCCCACTAATTAATTTAAATTCGTATCAGCGCAAAGTTTATTTGCGTTTCGACACTAAGATCACTGATAACCATTCCGGAGGAAGGTTTGTTGTTCTTAAAATAGATACGGGCTTTGTATCAAGTGGCGGCACTGGTCCCGTAGATACATTCAGTGCATACCCTGTGATCAGCAACGGTGATCCTTCCGATTGGGTAAGGCATGAAGTAGACTTAACTCCATTAATAGATTCGGGAAGCTTTTACATCGCATTCAGGTATACATCTACAACCTCTGCGGGTAGTACCTGGTTTTTGGATAATGTTAATACAGATACATCAAGCATTCTCACTGTCCACACTTTTGACGAGAAAGTGGCTGGCCTGAAGGTAATTGGCAATACAACTTCACAACAAGTAACATTATCTTATACTACAGAAACAAGTGGCAAATGCGACCTCGCCATTTACGATATGGTGGGACGTGCAGTACATAAAGGATCATTAAATGCTGTAGCAGGTACTGCTACTTATAAGATCAATGATCTTAACCTGACTCCCGGCCTGTATGTAGTTAAAATAAATAATGGAACAGGGTACACTATTGCCAAAGCAATTGTTAATTGATAACCAATCAGTTATTGCATTTAATAGGTTAAATGGAACGTTAGCGAAAAAAATATTTCTTCAAACTACTAACATTTCCTCTGTTTTTTACGCCAATACTATTGTAGGGAAGTTTCCTACAGCAAGACAGCCCCTGTAAATTAACCAATTCAAAGATTGTCCTATCAACCCTTGCTAGTAGTATTTCGAAATTCATGTACCCTTGCCCACCTCTCTTAGGTGGGCATTTTTTATGTGGTGGCCGCCTATATCGCCCTCATACGGTTATTCTTAGCGTTGTGCTCTACCTCTGCAAGGCCCAGCACTTCCAGCACCCCCGGTACATACATGCCGAAACGCCCCCGCAAACCCTTCTTCAGCCCATACCATCCGCCTACCGGGTTACTCTCTGACCGTCCCCATGCTTCTACCGTGCCTTCGGCAGCAGGCTTTTGCTCGTCGGCGCTGCCCAGCGGCATCCAGTCGCCATGGTCTTTCAGCATTTTATGAAGATCGTTGATACAGCGTAGGTCGTAGCGCAGCACCGTGCTGCCTACCGTACATACAAGTGCCGGCGGATCGAGCGACTCATCTTTATACATCGTATACTCAGAGGTGCCGGGTGGTGTTTTCAGTTGCCATGGGCTTTCTTTGGTGCCATTGCCATTTACAGTTTCTTTTGCCATAGATCAGATTTTATCCAGTGCATAAATATAGTAAACACTCTTGTAAAAAAATGGTAACTAATATTATGTTTGCAGTCCCAATTAAAATAAATATGACCAAAAATATTTTACTATCCATTTGTTTTTTAGCCATCAGCATGAGTACAATTAATGCAGCGCCATCAATGCAGGCAGATAACCGGTTCAATGATTTCAAAGAGAGTTTTGTACTGGAGCTATGGAAGGTATACCCATCGTGGGCCAGTAGTGTAGGCTATCATAAATACGACCAGGTACTTACCGTTCCCGATGACGCCGAGCGCGCCAGAGAACTTGCCTTTTGCAGGAAGAACCTTGATGGGCTCAAAGGCTTTAGTTTGTCAGAACTGTCCGACGTAAACAAGACCGACTACTACCTTATTGAAAACCAGCTAAAATATACAGAGTGGGGTATTAACGAGCAGAAGTCGTATGAGTGGGATCCTTCGGGCTACAATGTTTGCGGCAGCTTTGCAGACATGCTGGGTAACGACTACGAAGCGCTCGACAGGCGCTTGCTCCACTTTTATGCAAGAATGGCATCTATCCCGGCATATTACGCCGCAGCTAAAAAGAATATTAAAAACCCAACAAAAGAACACACCAAACTCGCCATAGAGCAAAACCTCGGCGGCATATCTGTATTCGAAACAGACCTGCCCGAAGCATTAAAGAAATCGCACCTCGACGAGAGCCAGAAAGATAAAATACTGCACCGTGCAAAAGTGTCGGTAGCCGTAATAAAGAACTATGCCGACTGGCTGAAAGCTATGCCTAACGACAATCCAAGAAGCTTCAGGCTCGGTAAAGAACTGTACGAAAAGAAGTTTGCCTACGAGATACAATCTGGCTATACAGCCGATGAAATATACGAGAAGGCATTAAAACATAAGATAGAGCTGCATGGCAAAATGTATGCGATAACCAAAGAGCTATGGCCAAAATACTGCGCCGGCAAACCAATGCCCGAAAAGAGAATGGAGGCAGTAAAAGCCATGATAGACGTGCTATCGGTAAACCACGTAAAGCCCGATTCCTTCCAGGCCGCCATAGAGCGCCAGTTACCGGCGCTGGTAGCGTTTATCAAAAACAAGAACCTCATTTACATCGATCCATCAAAGCCGCTCGTAGTGCGCAAAGAGCCCGACTACATGGCTGGCGTTGCCGGGGCATCTATCAACGCACCTGGTCCGTACGATAAGAATGGCAACACCTACTACAACGTAGGCGGCCTGGCCGGTTGGGATAAAGACAAAGCCGAGAGTTACCTGCGCGAATACAACCACTACATACTGCAAATACTGAACATACACGAAGCCATACCAGGCCACTATACGCAACTGGTATATGCTAACCAGTCGCCTAGCATCATAAAGGCAGTACTGGGCAACAATGCTATGATAGAAGGCTGGGCGGTATACACCGAACGAATGATGCTGGAAAATGGCTATGACGGCGACCGTGGCGTAAACTCCACAGAGGCATCGCCGGAGATGTGGCTGATGTACTACAAATGGAACCTGCGCAGCACCTGCAATACCATACTCGACTATAGTGTGCATACCAAAAATATGAGCAAGGCCGATGCTATGCACCTGCTGGTTGATGAGGCATTTCAGCAGAAAGCTGAGGCCGAAGGAAAGTGGAAAAGGGTGTCTGTAACACAAGTACAACTATGCTGCTACTTCACCGGCTACACCGAGATCTACGACTTCAGGGAAACGCTGAAGAATAAAATGGGCCCAAAATTTAACTTAAAGCAATTTCATGAAAAATTCCTCGGTTATGGCAGTGCGCCAGTCAAATATATCAGGCAATTAATGACAGCTGAACGATAAAATGGCCTAATTTTACGGTCATGAAAAACTACCAAACCCTGCTGCTGGCAACGTTCCTTATCGCAGCAAACTTATCTTACGGCACCACGAGAAAAGTGCTGTTCATTGGCAATAGCTATACCTATACCAACAACATGCCGCTGATGCTGCAGGCTTTTGCTGCCGCCAAGGGCGATACGCTCATCTACGATGAGTCTGATCCCGGTAGCTATACGTTCCAGATGCACTCCACCTATGCCCCCACCATTACGAAAATATTTTCACAGAAGTGGGACGTAGTGGTACTGCAGGATCAAAGCCAGGAACCGGCTTTCCCGCCCGACCAGGTAGCCACTGACGTATACCCATACGCGCACACGCTCGATAGCCTGGTGCATGCAAACGATAGCTGCACTCAAACCATGTTTATGATGACATGGGGGCATGCCAATGGCGATCCGGATAACTGTGCCGGCTATCCCGTTATTTGTACCTACGATGGTATGCAGCAGCGCCTCAGGGAAAGCTATCTGCAAATGACGCAGGACAATCACGCAATAGTAGCGCCGGTAGGTGCAGCATGGAAAGTAGTAAGAGATAGCTTCCCCGCATTATCGTTATATATGGCCGATAATATTCACCCCATAGTGCCCGGCTCTTACCTGGAAACATCGGTACTCTACGGCTCTATATTTCACAAAAAAGCATTGAACTGCACCTATACCGATGGTGTAGCCGCCGCCGACGCACATACCCTGCAGCGCATTGCCGATAAGGTGACGCTGGATAGCATAAGCCAGTGGCAGCAATACGGCCATTATCCTGATGCGGCCTTTACGCATACACAGTCAGGCCCCACTGTTACCTTTTCAAAGATCGACCCGGTAACGTCCACCTTTCATTGGTCGTTCGGTGATGGTGCAAGCGATATTACGGCCAATCCGGTACACCTGTACACTGCCGCCGGCAGCTATGTGGTATCCCATAGTGCTGTCACTGATTGCTTTACTGAGGTACAAAAAGATACCATACATATAGCTACCACAGGAATTGATAATGTAAATAACGCCGCCGCATACCCCATAGAGATATTGCAGAATGGTAAAGGCCAGGTAACCTTTAAGCTGCCGGCCACACACATTTACGATATGCTGGAGGTATACGACAGTAAAGGAAGCTGTGTAAAAAAATATTCTTTAAATAATAGCAGCATTACTGATAATTTTGTTCCGGGTTTCTATATTTACAGAGCTTATTCGGCAGACAGGAGTGTGCTGATGAATGGTAAGCTCATCATTTATTAACCGTTATTTACCCCTGGAAAAATTATACCCAATGCCCTTACAATTTCAAGGCCTGCGCACTACTATTTATAAAGTAGACAACATGGCTAAAGCCAAAGAATGGTACACCGCAGTATTTGCCACAACCCCGTATTTCGACCAGCCTTTCTATGTAGGCTATAATATAGGCGGCTACGAGCTGGGCCTGCAGCCCGAAGAAATAAGTGGCGACCTTAAATCAGCCAATGTGCTCACTTACTGGGGCGTAGCCGACGTGCAAGCCACCTACGACGAGCTTCTCCACAATGGTGCCACCCCCTTTGAAGAGCCCATGGACGTAGGCGACGGCATAATCGTAGCCGCAGTAAAAGACCCCTGGGGCAATGCAGTAGGCGTTATTTATAACCCGCATTTTAAGGGGTAGGGTTAAAGAATTCACGCTGTAAATATATGGGCCTTTTGTCGATGCCATTATATGATCATAGATCAGTAACTTTACATATAGATAAGGTGAAGATTATGGATATTAAACTCGAAAGATCACAGACGGGCATAGCAAGTGAATTCTACGTAGCGGGCGAACTCTCCAGGTTGGGGTATAATGTAACCCTGACTTTTGGGAATTCAAAGGCTATTGACCTTCTGGTGCAAAAGCAAAATATTGTTTTAGCTGTGCAGGTAAAAGGCATGCAAACCACAAAGTCGATCTATTGGAACTTTGATGAAACAAAAATATCAGATGATCCGAACCTATATCTGGTTCTTGTCAACTTGCATGCTGACAAACCCGGAACAAAGCCTGAATTTTTTATATTGAAGTCTGCTGAAGCGAAACAATTATTTACGGATACTCCTAAAGGAAAAGATAAACGTACTTATCTGGACTATAACAGAATTAAGCATCTTCATATCTATGAAGACCGGTGGGACGTGTTTGGAAAGACTGAATTGGCAGATGATGATGAGCTATTTTGGAAAGAACTTTCAACGCAAACGTTTGTAAAGGGATATGACGTAGATGAGCCCGAATATACAGAGGCTGATATAAAAGAGCCTAATAGTGAATACAAAAAATGGAAGGAAAAATAATTGTAACATTATTCCCGCAAGATTCGCAAAATAAACTGCGCCCTGCATTGGTTTTGCGTCAATTTCCTAAATATGGGGATGTATTAGTTTGTGGCATAACTTCCCGTCTTCACCAGTACATACCCGGATTTGATTTGTTACTTAATGATCAGCATATAGATTTTGAGCGCTCAGGCCTGAAACTACCTGGCGTATGCAGATTAAATATGCTTACTATGCTTTCTATCTCCGACATCAATGGTGCAATAGGTGAAATTAGTTTAGATACACACAAAGAGCTGCTCAAAACTTTGTCGGACTACCTGGTACATAAAAATCAATAGGGTATAACTAACCGCATAATCGTAGCCGCAGTAAAAAACTCTCCGTTGCAAGCGGAGGACAAGCGGGCATAGACTACGATAGCAAGTGTCTAAAATAAAAACGTTTTAGAAATTAATTCAAGCTATTATCTTTATTATCTTTAAATGCATTTTAAATTTTATTTATGCCTAGTATAGATGAGGAAGTAGTAATAAGTAAGACATTTATTGTTAATAGTTCTCATTATTTTTCTCAAAAAAAATATTGGAGTAGAGAAGGCCTAAGAAATGTAAGGGGAGTAACAATTTCGTATGAAGGAAGGACGTACGATGCACATATGAATGAACCAGACGGTAGAATAAAATTTGACAGCGATGCTATTTTTGAGCGTTTTAAACAAGAAAACAGAATTACTAATGGCAGTATAGGCATGGCAATTACAGTAACAATAAGTTGGCCCTGACCACTCGTCCGCGGATGCACTGGCAGCGCGTTGTAACACGCCCCCGCTCTTTCGGATTTGCAATCCGAAAGCAAATGGTTGGGGATTTGTAATCCCCCTTATTACCTCCCACTAGCGCGAGTCTGAAGCATAGCCCCATGCACAGCCGACTCGTGTCTCCCTAATTGAACCAGTCTTCAGACTGGAATAGCCAATTGCCCTAAATTCTAACAACCCCTCGCATACCTCAGCGCCACACCCCCAGATTTAAAGAACTTCGATTCCACAAGTTTTAATTGTAACTGCTCCGGCAGGTTAATCCCTTTTAGCAACCGCGCCCCTTCTCCTGCTATTATCGGGTGAACCACAAAATGATATTCATCGACCAGGCCAGCCGCTATAATTTGCGAAGCAACATCAACTCCTCCAATTGAAATATTGCCGCCCGGTTCCTGTTTCAATCTACGTATTTCGGCTACAGGGTCTGTTCGGACGATCCTCGTATTTTTTCCTTCAGCCGCCTGTAACGATCGCGAGAAAACAACGGTTTGATTTACGGCGTCAAACGCCTGCGCAAACTCGTTATCTGCGTCACTCTCCCCCGTAAGGTTTTTTGCTACATCCGGCCAATAAGGAACCATCAATTCGTAGGTTTTACGCCCATAGGCGAGCACGTCAGCATCGTGCATAAGAGCAGTAAAATATTCAAGCATTCCTC
>JABDHF010000058.1 GCA_013285595.1 Bacteroidota bacterium | reverse complement strand
TGCTTATAGCGCTGCTGCAGGTAAATGATGATACCAGCAAAGTATTAAAAGATGCAGGGCTGACTGAAAGCGGGCTTGTTACCGCGATCAAAGAGCTGCGAAAAGGGAGCACGGTAAATTCCCAGACATCGGATCAACAATACAACGCCCTGCAACGCTATGCCAAAAACCTGAACGAACTTGCCCGCAATGGCAAGCTAGACCCGGTGATAGGCCGCGATGAAGAGATACGCCGCACCTTGCACATACTATCCCGCAGGTCTAAAAACAACCCGATACTTGTAGGTGAGCCAGGTGTAGGTAAAACAGCCATTGTAGAAGGCCTGGCACACCGTATCATTAACGGTGACGTACCGGACAACCTGAAATCAAAGATTATTTTCGCGCTGGATATGGGCCTGCTTATGGCAGGCGCAAAATACCGTGGTGAATTTGAAGAAAGATTAAAAGGGGTGATCAAAGAGGTTTCAGAGAGCGATGGTAATGTGATCTTGTTTATAGACGAGATACATATACTTATAGGCGCCGGGGCAATGGAAGGCGCTATGGATGCTGCAAACATACTGAAACCGGCATTGGCACGGGGTGAGCTGCGGGCCATAGGCGCTACAACGCTTAATGAATACCAGAAGTATTTTGAAAAAGACAAGGCGCTGGAAAGGCGTTTCCAGCGGGTATTTGTGGATGAGCCATCGCCGGAAGATGCCATATCTATACTCCGCGGCCTTAAAGACCGGTATGAAAGCCACCACCAGGTGCGTATAAAAGATGAGGCAATTATAGCTGCGGTAGAACTATCGAACAGGTATATTACCGATAGGTTTTTACCCGATAAAGCGATAGACCTGATAGATGAAAGCGCTGCCAAGCTGAAGCTGGAACTTAACTCCATGCCCGAAGCGCTTGATGAACTGATACGCCGCATACGCCAGCTGGAAATAGAACGGGAAGCCATAAAACGTGAAAAAGATGAGGGTAAGCTGAAAGAGCTGAACCAGGAAATATCCGTACTTTCTGTAGAACGCGATACATTAAAGGCTAAGTGGCTGGAAGAAAAGGAAATAGTAGATAAGATAAATAAAGCCAAGACACAGATAGAAAGCCTGAAGCTGGAAGCAGAGCAGGCAGAGCGGGAGGGCAACTATGGCCGTGTAGCCGAAATACGCTACGGCAAGGTGCAGGAGCAGGAAGCTATTATGGACGACCTGTCGAAGCTACTAAATGATATGGACGGCCAACACAAGCGACTGCTGAAGGAAGAAGTGGACGCAGAGGATATAGCGGCTAATGTAGCTAAAGCCACGGGCATACCTGTGCAGCGCATGCTGACCAGTGAGCGCGAAAAGCTGCTGCACCTGGAAGATGAACTGCACAAAAGAGTGGTAGGCCAGGATGAAGCAATAACTGCTGTATCTGACGCAATACGCCGTGGCAGGGCTGGCTTACAGGACCCGCGCAAGCCAATTGGATCGTTCATTTTCATAGGTACTACCGGCGTTGGTAAAACAGAGCTGGCTAAGGCGCTGGCCGAGATACTGTTTGACGACGATACTATGATGACGCGCATAGATATGAGCGAATACCAGGAAAAGCATAGCGTGAGCCGCCTGGTAGGCGCCCCTCCAGGGTATGTAGGATATGACGAAGGTGGCCAGCTTACTGAAGCGGTGCGCCGCAAACCATATTCCGTGGTGTTGCTCGATGAGATAGAAAAAGCACATCCTGATGTATTTAACGTACTGCTGCAGGTGCTCGATGATGGCCGACTTACCGATAATAAAGGCCGGGTGGTGAACTTTAAGAATACCATCATCATTATGACAAGCAATATGGGTAGCCATATTATACAGGAAAACTTTGCCGAACTGAAGGACAACCAGGATATAGATAATGTGATAGATGCCACCAAGGAGCAGGTGATGGAGGTGCTGCGCCAGTCGCTAAGGCCTGAATTCCTTAACCGTATAGATGATGTGATCATGTTCCGCCCGTTGATGAGGAAGGAGATAAAAGGCATAATAAGGATACAACTGGAGCAACTGCAAAAGCAATTGCTGGCGCAGGGTATAGACCTTCAGTTCACTGACTATACGCTCGATTATCTTGTGCAGCGTGGCTTTGACCCTCAATACGGAGCCCGCCCACTAAAGAGAGTGATACAGAAGGATATCATCAATATGCTCAGCAAAAAGATCATTGGTGGTGAGATAGATAAAACTAAACCAGTGCTGATAGATGTGTTTGACGGAGTGGTAGTGATGAGAAACGAAGTGCCGAACAACTCAATGGCGTAATAGTATTCGTGATAATTAATAAAACAGCAAAGCGTATAGAAATCTATACGCTTTGCTGTTTTATTAATTTATTCCAGCTTGAAATTAGCATAAAACTTCTGCGCGATGGCTTCATATTGCTTTGCCTCAGCCATTTTACCCAGCTTTTGATAAGAGAGCGCTATGTATGGAATGTCGCTTGGGTTCTTGGGGTTCAGGCTCAGTTCTTTATTAAATATGCTTATAGCAGTTGCATATTGGCCCGACGAGTAATAGGCCTTGCCCAGGTTAGAATAGGCGCTAACGTAATTCGGATTTATAGAGAGTGTTTTATTGAATTGCTCTATTGCCTGCGGATACCTTTTGGTATTCAGGTAAGCGGCGCCAAGATTGTTATAACTATTAGCGTCATCGGGTTTTAGCTTTATCACCTGGTTGAAATATGTGATCGCCGAATCGAAACTCTGCTTTTGAAAGTATGCAGTAGCTATTTGCTGATAAGCATCCGGGAAGTTGGGGTCGAACGACAGCATTAATTTGTAATTGGTGATTGCAGAGTCAAACTGCCGTACTTGCATGTAGCTGTTGGCAAGATTGAGATACGCAAACTTAAAATTAGGATTGAGGGCTATCGACTTTATCAGGTAGCCAATGGCTTCCCTGAACCTACCTGTGGAGATATATACACTGGCTATGTTGTTGTTGGCCGTGGAAGAATTAGGATTTATGGCCAGTGCCTTCAGGTCTATTGCTTCTGCCTCCGGGAACCTACGCTGGCGGTCATATACCCTACCCAACTCTACTAGCGCCTCGGCAAAGTTTGGATAAATAGCCAGTGCCTGGTTGAGCAACGTCACACTCTCTTTATCCATTTCCTTTTGCTTCGTAGTATCGGTTTCTTCAAAATAATTGGTCTCGGCCAGTGCGGTAGCTACATATTGGTGAAGCCGTGCATCATTGGGCGATTTTTCGAGATCTGTTTTGTATAAGTGATATTCGTCCTTCCAGTCGCTGTTTCGGGCTACGGTCATGCCTCCGAATATTAACAGCAGCGGTATAAGTATAGCCATTACCTTACTGCTCTTGATGACAGCCACATCAGTAGCCTGGGCTTTTATGATCCACTGCTCTATGGCAAGCGCCACAGCTATACAGAAACCGGTAGATGCGAAGAATGCAAAACGTTCGGCCATTTCGGCACCCATAAGGAACGGCAGATTTGAGAATAAAGCAATACCGGAAAGGAAAAGCAGGATAGCAAAAGCCCAAGGATCTTTTTTGTTTTTCACCAGCCGGAGTATGCAGAACACGCCCATGAACAGGTATGCAGCCAGGGATAGCAATGCCCATATATTACCAAGGCCCACAAAAGGTATGCTGTTAAAAGAGTAATTGCATAATAGCGGATATGGTATAAACATGAGCTTTAAATACTTACCCAAAACGAAGAATTCAGTCGCAAACTTTGATGCCATGTCTGGCGCTTTTGCAAGGGCATTATCCATAAAGTCAGTAGTGGCAGAGGGCTCATTTGCATGATACATACTTAATACCACCGTCCTGATGATCATAAAAACGGCAGTGGCTGCAACTGCACCACTTACTATAAAAATAGAGCGTTGTTTATTCTCATTGGCATAGAAAAAGAAGAGGATGGGTATTACAGCCAAAAAGTTGATGGCTGTTTCCTTTGAGATCAGGGATAAGAATAGTGTGAAAGCTCCAAGCAGCAGCTCGCTCATTTTGCCACCCTTCATGTAGTTCATGAAGAGGTTTAACGACAGGAACGCAAAGAAATAGCACATTAGCTCGTCGCGGCTTTTTATGTTAGCCACCACTTCGGTATGTATAGGGTGTACGGCAAATACCAGGGCCGCAATAAATGCTATTGCTGTCTTCTGCTCATTAAAGAACTTATTTAAGAACAGGAAGAGCATGATCACACAGCCGGCAAAGAAAAGTATATTGAAAAAGTGCCCGACAACGGGATTGGGACCAAAGAATTGGTATTCTATGGCAAACATTACTAATGACAATGGGCGGTACAGATCGTTTGGGATAACCAGGTACCCACGCATGTGCGGTGTGCTTAATAGCTCAGGTATGGCCTTTATCCCTTGCTTTACATACATATTATCTTTCAGCACCATCACATCGTCAAGCGCATAGCTGTTGAATAATGTATTGGCATAGAGCAAAACGGAAATTACGGCAAGCGCTATACACAGGTTCTTTACAGAAAACCAGTCAGTTAGTTCCTTTGCTATTTTTACAGCTGGCTTTTGGTTGCTTACCGGTTGCTTTACGGCAGTATTAGGAACTGGTTTGTTTTGTTTTTTAGCCATTAGTAATTTTTCGGAAATCAAAAATAGTAAACTCGCTTTTGTTCTAACTCTTTTTAAGCCTGAAAACACATATTACCGTACTGTTGAGCACTTTTGCGGAATATTCTATATTCGTTGATGGATAGTCCTCGGGATGGCCGCGGTAATTGGTAACGAAGAATTCGGCTTTAGCCATTTGCGATACCGGCACTATTTTGATCCGCTTACGGTCTTTTGCCGGCAGTATCATCAGGTTGTTAGTTACCGGGTCATCGTAGTTGCAGGCTATTGTTATGGTATCTGCCTTGCTGGTGGTTACCAGGTGGTCCAGCGCCTGCTTAAAGCTTGCGCCCCAATACTCCAGCTCAAAGTTCTTCCGTAGGTATTCGTCGTCATGCGATACCAGCTCATTAAAGTACACCTGCTGAAAAGGATGGTTTCTGACCATAAATCCTATTAACATTATAGCTTGTATGCCGAATACTACGGGCACGATAAGCTTTAAGCTACCTTTGAGCATGATATATAGTTTATTTACAGCATACATGCCTATAAGCACAAATGAAGGATAGACGAAATAAAGGTGGCGCCAGTCGTCGTAAATGATCGAGTGTAACATAATTACCGCTAGTACCGGCACAAAGAAACAAAGCATGTAGAGCAGGAAGTTGCGGTTAGTCGTGTTTTGCAGGAAGTCTGAAGGTTTTTTAAAAAAGTCCCGAACTACCAGCCATATGCCGGCAACACCTGCCAATAACCATAGTACTGGTACCGTGATCATAAACCACCGTGGGAAATAGGACCACGGTAAGTTGGTGGTCTTTTCATAGTCGCCATCTATCAGTACACTTGCATTCCAATCGAAGTGGGACATCTGGGCATAGGCATAAAAGAAATTATGTACGGGATTTACCCATAAATACGGCCACGCTATATATAATGCAAGGCAAAAGCCACCAATGAATAAGCCTATATTGATCATTGCCGGCTTTGTGTTTTTCTTTTTGCGGCGCACTGCAAGCAGATCGAGCAACAAGAACCCACCTATAAAGATGGCAAGTATAAATGCCATGATACGAATACTGGTAGAGTACCCGCTTAACAAACCTAATACAAATATGAGTGAGGGCTTATTTTTGGAAAAAGCATATTGTGCAAACGATAAAGTGATCAGGAAGACAGATAAGAAACCAGCATCCTTACTATTGAAAAATGAATGTGCGTAGATACGCGGACAAAGCAAGAACATGAGGAAACCGATGCTGGCAAGCACATTGTTCTTAAACAGCCGCAGCACTAAAAAATAACCCATTAAGGCGCTGAACAGAAAAAGTATATGCATCGCCTCGTGGCGCATCAGGTATATGTCGCGGGTATCGGTAAGGTTGCACCATTTTTCAATACAGGTTAGCGGTAGCTCCAACCCTACGCCATAGTACCCGTAGGGATAGGTAAGCAAGGTTTTATCGCCTTTAAATACATAATTGTAGCTTATGTTGCCAAACTCCCTTTGCCAGTGCTCATCCCAGCTGATGCCATAATCGTAGTAGGTATGCATGCCTATAAATAAGGCAATCAAAAACAGCAAAATACCCGGAAGATATGCTAATACTTTCTCTTTCATGTTTGCGGTCACAGTTTGATCTTTGGCTTATAAAAGTAAAAAAAATAGCGAAGGTTGTAAATGATTTAATTTAGCCTTGCAGTCATTGACAAAACAGAAAAAAACCTTACTTTTCAAAAAATATTTTTCAGTAGCGAATAAGAAAATAAATGGCAGCAAAGCAAAACAACAGGCCTGTTCAGAAACCCATACCACCCAACCGCCCGGCGCCCGTAAATAATACCGGCGGTAAAAACCAGCCCGACAAAAAAAGCGGCCTATCCATTGTATTAAAACTTGCTATACTACTTGGTGTTATTGCCTTTCTCGTATATGCCAACTCATTTAAAAATGGCTATGCGCTTGACGACTTTAATACTATAAAAGAAAATAAGATAGTGACCAAGGGCATACCTGCCATTGGCGAGATATTCGCTACGCCTTACAGGCGCGGCTGGTTCATTACGACTAATGACCTGTACAGACCTTTGTCTCTTGTAATGTTTGCGGTAGAATACCAGCTATCTGATAGTAACCCGATGGTGGGGCATGTGATGAATGTGCTGTTGTTTGCCGGGTGTGTTATTTTCCTATTCCTGTTTCTTCATGGCTTTTTCCGGCAAAAGAAGATCGCTGTTGCCTTTATTGCCGCGTTACTATTTGCGCTGCATCCTGTACACACAGAGGTGGTAGCCAATATAAAAAGCAGAGATGAGATCTTGTGCTTCTTCTTTGCTTTTCTGTCGCTGAATGTATTTATTAAATATGTAGATAGTGGTAAAATGAAACACTTACTGCTGGGGTGCCTTTGTTTCTTTTTATCCCTGCTATCTAAAGAGACGGTGATCACCTTCCTGGGCATAGTGCCGCTTATCTTTTTCTTTTACAGGAAGGAAGATAAAAAGCGCAGCGCCTTTATTACCGGTGGGGTCTTTGCCATGGCGGCGCTGTTCCTCATCATCAGGTTTTCCATATTAGCGGCTTATGGTGCAAACCATGCCGCCGATGTAAGCTTTATCGACAACATGCTTGGTGGCGCCCCGTCTGCCGCATCAAGGCTCGCAACCGAGGTAGGCATATTGGGCAGGTACATAAAACTGCTGATCATCCCCTACCCGCTTATCTGCGATTATTCTTACAATGCTATTCCATTTACTGGGTTTGGCGATCCATGGGTGTTGGTATCACTGGTAGTTTATGCGGCGCTTGCATTTTTTGGCATAAGGGGGCTTATTAAAAACCCGGGTAGCCCTTTTGTATTTGTGGTGTTATTCTTCCTGGCTTCCATTTCTCTTTTCTCTAATATTCCTTTTCTTATAGGTACTCCTATGGCTGAGCGCTTCCTGTTTTTCGCCTCGGTCAGCTTCTGCCTGGCGGTGGCGCTTGCCATTGAAAAATGGATATTAAAAACATACAATGCCGATGCGCCTGCGCTAACTTCTTCCAAAGTACTTGCAATAGTGGTTCCTATAGCGTTGATCTATTGCGGATTAACCGTAGCGCGAAATAATGACTGGCTCGATAATCTGAGCCTGTTTAAAGCCGACATTAATAAGTCACCCAATGATAGCCGGCTGGCTTATTATTATGGAACAGAGCTGGTTACGGTCGCCTCGCGCGAAGGCAATCCGGCTGTTAGCAAACCTATGATAGAAGAAGGTATTACTAACCTCCGGAGATCGCTGGCTATTTATCCGGAATATGAAGGTTCTATGTCAGAGCTTGGCAATGCGTTCTTCCATGTTAATCAGAACGACTCTGCAGAGATATATGATAAAAAAGCACTGGAGCGCAACCCCAAGAGCCCGCTTACACTTAATAACCTGGCGGGTGTTTACTTTGTAACCCAAAGATACCCGCTGGCCCTGGAAATATGCAAGAAGTCCATTGAGCTAAACCCCGAGTATGTAGATGCATTTTCGAACGAAGGGCTGTGTTTTTTGCACATGGGTAAGCCTGATTCGTCGCTGTTTTACCTGTATAAAGCGATGGCTATAAACCCGAACTTCCCCGGCACTTATGAGAACTTTATTATTACTTATAAGACATTGGGTAAACCGGACTCGGCAAGCAAATACCAGGCAATATTAAATAAGGTTAGAAGCCAGGTGAAGTAGATTGGCTCCCCGTTTATCTTGTCTACTGCAATTTGAAGTCCGGGTTATACTTCTTCGCAATCGCCTCGTATTTTCTCATGGAGTCTGGCTGGTTCAAAACCAGAAAGGTGTGTGCCATGATGACATAAGAGAATCCATTATCAGGGTTCAATGCTATGGCCTGGCGGGTGTAATATATGGCTGAATCTGCCCTGCCCATTGCCAGGTAACTGCGGCCAAGATTTGTATATGGAGATACATTGTCTGGAGTTAATTTTATTCCCCTGAGCGATAAAGCTATCGCCTTTGGATATTGCTTGGTGAAATAATACAGATCAGCAAGGTTGTTAACGGTCATAGAATGCGCCGGGAACATTTTGAGAGCCAATTCTTCGTAATAAATACCTGAGTCCATTTTGCCAAGGTAGGCATATGCATTACCCACATTGGAATACCCTTCTGCAAAATCGGTATCTATTTCCACCGCCCTTCTTAAATACTGCAGGCCATTCAGCCTTATCTCTCTCTGCTTTGCGGGATCTTTTTCCAGTGGGGCTACTGTCTTTTCTATTTCCAGGCCATACATAAAATTGAGCTTGCCGGCATCAGGGTGCCTGGTAATGTCTGTTTTGTATAGGGTGTAATTGCTTTCCCAGTCCTGATTGCGATTGAAGGTTATAACCATATATATCAGTGATACGGGGATGATCACCGCCAATACCTTTACATTTTTTAAGAGTGCGAGATCATTTAAGGCATCGCCCGGTGCAAGCTTTTCTATCAGCAACGCTATGGCCAGGCAAAAACCTACTGAGCCATAAAACATAAACCGCTCACCCATAGTAGCACCTATCAGGAAAGGGATATTGGAGAACAAAGCTATGGTGATGAGGAAAAACAGGATACAAAATGCAAATGGGTCTTTATTGTTTTTAAACAGTCTCCTGGTGCCGAAAACGGCAAGAAATACATATATGGCCAGAGAAAGCAGGGGTAGTATATTGCTGAAATGAACAAAAGGTATACTATTAAAAGAATAATCAGAGCTGAGCGGATATGGTATTAACAGCAGTTTCAGATAAAAGCCGAGTATATAGACGGCAGTAGCCATACGTGATTCAAAAGTAAGCGCGGGGGAGACCAGCGCATTATCTACTACAGATGTACTGGCCAGGTGATCAGCATTGTAGGTGTGTAATACAGAAAATCGTATGTAAAGGAATATGCAAGTGACTACTACCGATGCTACAGAAATGAGAATGGCACGCTTCCGGGATTCATTTTGATAGAAAAAGAAGATAAGCGGGTAAATTGCCAGGAAGCTGACTACCGTCTCTTTTGACAGGTAAGATAAAAAGTAAAGTACGGAGCCGAGTAGGAGTAAAGTTGTTTCCCCTGATTTCATATACTTTAAAAACGCCATAAGGCTAAGAAAAGCAAACAGGAAACATAGCAACTCGTCGAGGCTTTTGATATTGGCAACTACTTCGGTATGGATAGGATGGACCGCAAACAATAATGCGGCAAGGAAAGCGACTCCCGTTTTTTTATAATCAAAAAAACGGTCTATAAAGAAAAACAGTGCAATGACACAGCAGGTAAATATGAGAATATTAAAGAAGTGATTTGGTGCGGGGTTAAGGCCAAAGAACTGGTATTCTACAGCTAGCACCACCAGCGATAGCGGACGATAAAGATCATTCTCTGTAACATAAAAACCGTAACGATATGGTGTAGATAGCAATTCTGAAATTGCTGAAGTGCCTTTTTGTACTATTTTATTTTCTGCTATGGCTGAGCTATCATCGAGCACATAGCCGTTTTTCAGGGTATTGGCATATACCGCAAACGAAATAATACCCAACAGCAGGGCAAGCTTCCAATTGAACAAAAATGTCTTTTTCGTTTCCTTTTTGTCCGGGTCGTTGGCTTTTGTTGAAGACGCTGATTTAGCCGGAACTACTTGTTTGCTGATTTGGGGTGCAGTTGCCGGAACTGCCTGTTTTTTCTTACTGGCCATCTAAGAGACTGGTTTTTAGAATTTTCTTGAAAAATAGCGTTTTTTTAGAAATGAATGCAAAAAACACATTGATTTCAGGTTTGAATAATATATCTATGATAAAATTATTATCGAAAATAGTAATGCTCATGTAACGGGCATATTTACTGCACCGTTGCCATGAGCATTACAATAAGTTCATTTGATGTATGCTGATCAGCACGTTAACAGGCCTAAGATCACGAACGGCCTATATAAAACACAGCAGAATATTCGTCGTGCTCAATGATACAGTTGTGAATATCTTCCGGGGTATCTTCAACAATGAGCTCAGCGCCGCTTTTTAAATACACGCGGGTATACAATTTGTTCTTGATCTCCACCTGTGCCATTGCCGCTATTTCAGGATAGTCTATCCATGTTTCTGTTCCTTCGGGGCTTGTACTAACTACTAGTTTCATCTAACTATGTATTTAATGTAAAAATACTGCTTTGTTTGTTGCCCTGCTCCACAATTCTAAACTTATTTATCTCTTAACCTTCAATGCTGATCACTAATTTTTATAAGATAGCCCCATATTCCAGAGCATAAAAGCCCATTGATCTGCCTGCTCTGAAATGATCATATCGGTTGGCTTACCTGCACCATGCCCCGCTTTTGTGGCTATGCTTATGAGCACCGGTTTAGTGCAGCTTTGGGCGGCCTGCAAAGATGCTGCAAACTTAAATGAGTGCGCGGGCACTACCCTGTCGTCGTGGTCGCCGGTGGTTACCATTGTTGCCGGGTAGCAGGCCTTCTTTACATTATGCACCGGTGAATACTTGTACAGGTAGTCAAACATTTCTTTGCTGTCTTCGGCAGTACCATAATCATACGCCCACCCTGCACCAGCGGTAAACTTATTGTAGCGCAGCATGTCGAGCACGCCTACACCGGGGAAACATACTTTGAACAGATCTGGCCGCTGGGTCATACATGCGCCTATCAACAGCCCACCATTCGACCTGCCCGAAATGGCCAGGTATTCTTTGGATGTATATTTTTCTTTTATCAAATACTCTGCGGCGGCTATAAAGTCGTCGAAGACATTTTGCTTCTTTGTTTTTATACCGGCATTGTGCCATTTATCTCCATACTCGCCACCACCTCTAAGGTTAGGAACCGCATAAATGCCGCCCTGCTCCAGCAGCAACAGGTTGCTGATGCTGAATGCCGGCGTAAGGCTGATGTTGAAACCACCGTAGCCATATAGCATTAACGGGTTCCTGCCATCCATTTTAATCCCTTTTTTATAGGTAATGATCATAGGGATACGCTCGCCATCTTTCGAATTGTAAAACACCTGCTTGCTCTCATAAGCTGCCGGATCGAATTTTACATGCGATGCCTTATACAGAGATGATTTACCGGTACTGATGTCGTATTTAAAGATCGTTGGCGGGAAAACGTAAGAAGTATAAGTATAGTATGTTTCCATTTCTTCTCTCTTGCCATAGAAGCCGCCTGCTGTGCCGGGGCCAGGCAACTCAATTTTCTTTTCTTTGGTACCATCGAGGCCATATTGATATATTTTAGAAATGGCGTCCTCCATATTATGTATGAAGAATTTGCGCCCGCATGCAGCCACCGTCATAGGGAATGGCGATTCTGGTATCAATGTTTTCCAATGATCAGTGGAAGGTGTTGCTGCATCGGTTACCACCAGCTTATGGTTAGGGGCGTCCCTGTTGGTCTCTATATAAAGTTTGCCAGCTTCTACATATACTACATTTTGCTCGTAGTCAAAGCCGGTAGCTATTTGCTGTACTATGGGTGTTTTTGCCGTCAGGTCGAGGAGGTATAATTCATTGCCATAAGTGGCATTTGATGCACTGATGATGAGGTATTGCTGGTCTTCTGTAACATCGCCACCAATATACCTGCGTGGCATAGACTCGCCGCCAAATACTAGTTTGTCATCGCTTTGGGGGGTGCCCAGTTTATGATAGTAGAGCTTATGCACCTGCGTTTTTTCTGATAGCTCGCTGCCTTTAGGCTTATCATAGCTGCTGTAATAGAAGCCTTCGTTATGAAACCATGATGTGCCGCTGAACTTTACATCGCGCAGGGTATCATCCACCTTTGCCCCTGTTTTTGTATCTATAACGATCACTTTGCGCCAGTCTGACCCGCCTTCGCTTACCTGGTAGGCTGCCAGCGACCCATCTTTAGTAAAAGAAATACCCTGCAATGATGAAGTGCCATCTAATGAGAATTTATTGGGGTCAAGAAAAACTTCAGGTGCGGCGATACCCTTCTGCCTGAATAGCACGCTCTGGTTTTGCAAGCCATCATTTTTATAGAAATAGGTATAATCTCCTTCTTTGAATGGTGCGGAGTATTTCTCGTAATTCCATAATTCGGTAAGGCGGCTCTTTATTGAATTCCGAAACGGGATCTTTGAAAGGTAGTTGCCACTTACTTTATTCTCTTCTGTAACCCAGCTTTTTGTTTCTTCTGACCTGTCATCCTCGAGCCACCTGTATGGATCCTGCACTTTGGTGCCGAAATAATCATCTGTTTGCTGCGCTTTCTTTGTTTCGGGATACTTGCCTGTAAATTCCGTGTTTTTCTGAGCCTGTGCCATTATTCCTATCATTAAAAAAGACGTGCAAAACGTTAGTGCTTTCATTATAATATGTTTATGTGTGTTGCCAAACGGGGAGCCAAAGTAAATGTATTTTAATGATGTTTACGCAATATAGATGCAATTGCAGGCATTACAGCATATCCTTAACCTTTAGCTGACAAATGTTAACAGTTTATTTCGGGGTATCTGCTTTAATGAAATTATATTTGTAAGAGGTTCATAAAATCACAATTTATTATCTGAGACGCCTTCTGAAAATACTGAGGTATACCATAGCCATACTATTGCTATTACTGGTGACCACTGTTGTGCTGGTGAACCTGACACCAGTGCAGAATTTCCTTGCCCGGAAAGCAGCAGATATGCTTTCGCAAAAGCTAAAAACGAAGGTGGAAGTTGCTCATGTGCGGATTGATTTTTTAGACCATGTATTACTGCAAGGATTGTATATAGCCGATCAGAACCACGATACATTGCTGTATGCGGGAGAAGCGCAGGTGAGAATAAATGATTGGTTCATTTTTAAAGACAAGCCCATTCTTCGTTACCTGGCCTTGCAGAATACTTATGTACACTTATACAGGAAAGCAACTTCGAAAGCCTGGAACTATGATTTTATAGCAGATGCATTCAGTACCGGCAAAAAAGACACTGCTAAGGGTAAGCCGTTTGAGTTTGACCTTAAAGTCATTGATCTTGAAAATGTCCGCTTTCACATGGACGATAAATGGGGCGGCGAAGACCTAGATTTTGATGTGGGCAAACTGGCCTTTAATGCCAGGAACCTGGATTTCGATAAGAAACTGCTGGATATAAAAGACATAGCCATAAAAAATACCGATGTGGTGGTACGGGAATATAAACCCGGCCATCCTCCCCGTGTTCACAACTCAGCTATTGACACCTTTGACACTACGCCTTTTAATGCGGGCAAGTGGGCTGTAAAGTCTAAAAGCTTATCGCTCGATGGCTGTACGTTTCACCTGGAGATGAACGATAAGATAGCCGAGCCCGGATTGTTTGACGAAAACCACCTGGCCATAAAAAACATAGAGGCTTCTGCGAGCGACATCAGCATAACCGGCGATACTATACACGGCGCCATTAACCATCTTTTTGCGCAGGAGCGGTGCGGGATCACTATAAAAACCATGCGGTGTAAGGTTACGGTTTCTCCCATTGCGTCGATATGTGAAAATTTGTACCTGGAGACGAACTACAGCAAGCTGCAGGATTATTTTGCCATGCACTACAGGCACTTCCCGGATTTTACATCGTATATAGATAGCGTGGTAATGGTGGCGCGCCTGAAAGATGCCACGATTGATGAGCGTGATATTGCCTATTTTGCCCCGGAGCTTAAGAAATTCCCGCCGATAGTAGTGCGTGCGAGTGGCGAGGGTAAAGGAACTGTAGCCAATCTTGCTGCACAAAACCTAATGGTATCTGATGGTAACACGGTGATCAAAGGCAATGTGACCATGAAGGGCTTGCCAGATATTTACAAGACCTACATCACCTTTACCAATGGCCAGATAGTTACTAATGGCGCCGGCATACTACGCTATGCGCCGGCTTTAAGAAATAGCCCGGAAGTGGCGCTGGAGCGGCTTAGCTATGCTTATTTTAAGGGTAAATATGAAGGGTACGTAGAAAACTTTGCTGTGGCCGGTACTTTTACTACTAATCTTGGCTCTGTAGCCACCGATGTTAAAATGAATATCCCTGGCTTTAATGGTAATACTGCAGTTTATTACGGCAGCATAGCTACAAACAACCTGGAACTAGGAATATTATTGAAACAGCCTTTGCTGGGTAGTGTGACCCTGAAGGAAGATATTTCAGGCAGATCTTTTGATGTTGACCATGCGCAGTTGAACATTGATGGCAACATTAAAGAGATCACTATTAATAATTATCCGTACCAAAAGATAATCACCCATGGCACGCTTGCCAAAAAACAATTTGATGGCACCCTATTGGTCGACGACCCTAACCTGGCGCTTGAATTTGATGGAGGCATTAACTATGCTGATAAAAATGTGAACATAAAAGCCAAAGCGCATTTGCTGGGCAGCAATTTCCAGGCGCTTCACCTTACCGCTGATACCATTACAGCATCTGCCGACTTTGACCTTGACTGTACGGGCAGTAACATTGATAACTTCACCGGCTATGCAAAACTCAATAATATTGACCTGAAAAGAAATACCCATAAGCTGGCTATTGATTCCGTATTCATAAACTCTTCTGGCGGCGATAGCACGCATAAGCTTATTACGTTGCAAAGCAACGATATGGTCGCCTCCATTAAAGGCAATTACCAGCTCAGCAAGTTACCAGCGTCATTCCAGTATTATCTTTCCCGGTACCTCCCAAATTATATTAAGACACCGCAAAAATATGCACCAGACCAAAACCTGGAATTTGTTATCAAGACAACTTCAATTGATAGTATACTTGCCGTTACGCTCCCCATTTTGCGTGGCTTTGACTCATCATCAATTAGCGGGTCTTTAAATACATCGGCACATAAATTAACGCTCAATGCCGCCATACCCTATGCTTCAGTCAGCAATATACACATGAGCAATATAGTTATTAACGGCACGGGCAACCTGGATATGATAGGCGTAAATGCAAACGTTGACAATGTAGCCATCGGCGACAGCTTTCTCAATGGGTCTTTAAGCCTTACTACTACTGTTGGTAATGATTCTATTGGCTTCACTATTGCTACAACTACACCCGACACAAGTGGATCCATAACGCTTAATGGCCAGGTACTGGCACGAAAAGATTCCTTGTATCTTACTGTTTTTCCTTCGCAGTTTTACCTGAACCAGGTGAAATGGGACATTGCCGGCGGCAGCAAAATTGTGTATAGCGACAAATACCTGAACATACAGGGCTTTTCGATATCATCAGGCCTCCAGAAAATATCGGCAGCTACTGAGTTGCAGAATAACGACAAATCGATCGTTATTACTACAGACAACCTCGACCTTGGCCAATTTGGGTCTTGGGCTGGCCTTGCCTCTTACCAACCCGATGGTCGCCTGAACGGTACTATAAGGATCGATAAAATATTCCAGTCGCTTTATATAAGCGCTAACATGAAAGCCACAGATGTAAAGTTTGGGACAGATACGGTGGGCACGGTAAATATTATCGGCGATTATGATGGCGCCAAGAAGTTGCTGACCCTTGATCCGCAAACAGGTATTTACAATGGCAATGCATCTGTAATAGCCTCAGGAAATATTTCTCTCGACAGCACTACTCATCAAAAGCTGGATGGCAGCATACAGTTCAACAATGCGCCGGTGGTATGGGCGTCTCCGTTTCTTGCCGGTATTATGAGCCATTTGTCCGGTACATTAAATGGAAAAATTGGCTTTGATGGTACTTCTTACGATCCTATTCTCGATGGCCAGGTAACCCTTAGCAAAGCCGGCCTTCGCGTAGACTATCTTGGCTGTAATTATACTATACCCGATGCTACGATACACATAGATAACAAGCGGATCAGTTTTGGCACTGTGAAAATATTTGACAACTTCAAAAATTCAGCAACGCTCACGGGCTATTTCGCACATAATCTTTTTAAGAATATGCGGATGCACCTGAAGATGCAAACTGACAAATTTGAGGTAATGAACCTCAGCAGCAACGACAATAATCTCTTTTATGGCAACGTGGTTGCCAGCATGGATTCATTTAATATAAGAGGACCGTTTAACAATATCAGGCTTAATATATATAATGCAGCGCCTGCAGCTAAATCGCATATATATATACCCGTATCTACCACGGGCGACGTAGGTACTTACAGCTATGTTTCTTTTAAAACTTATGGTAAGACCCAGAACAAAATAATCAAGAAGAGCAACGACAAGATACACATTACCATAGATGCCAACTTGAATACGCTGGCCGAAATGACGATAGTGCTTGACCCATCGACCGGCGATGCCATCTCTGCCCGTGGCGATGGAAATATCCAGTTGGATATACCACCTAACAATGATATGCGCACAAATGGCATATTCACTATAGATGAGGGTACATATACTTTTACCTTCCGGCAGCTATTTATCCGGCGGCAGTTCCAGCTCAATTCGGGCAGTATTATTAGATTCAACGGCCCGTTTGGCGAAACGCGTATGGATGTTGACGCCACCTACAGCGCAAAAGCCCGGCTGTATGACCTGCTGAGTGATGCTGAGAAAACAAGTGCGGTGATCAGTGGCAGTGAGCTTACCGATGCCGAGACATCGCAAATAGTGAATGTGCTGCTGCACATGAATGGCACCCTCAAAAGCCCT
>JABDHF010000057.1 GCA_013285595.1 Bacteroidota bacterium | reverse complement strand
GCAGTTTTATGTGTAACCTTTGCGAGTTGCAAGACGGAAAAACCCTATGCTACTTCTGTAGAAACCTTAGATACTACCATGGGATGGGAGCGGATAACGCAGCCATACTATAAAAAGCGCGTATCAACCGGCGGGGCTATATTTAATGTATCGTTTATGGGGCTGGGCGCTGCGGGTGGTTACCTGGCTACTGCGCCTACTACTACAACTGACAACGGAACCACCACAACCAAGTATGGTGTAGCCGGTGTGCAGCCAAATAATAGTGTGCAGCTATATGCTACTGCGGGCGGGCTTGTAGTGGGCTACCTTGTGAGCCGTTTGTTCCTGCTGCATAACCACCATGCAAGATATATAACTCCTGCTGGCTATCCGGATTGGGTGGCGGCCTATGATAAGAAGACAAAGAAGGATTATCTTTTTATCAATCAGCCTAATGCATTTGATGGGAAGTACCTGACCATAGTATCGAGAAATATAGAAACGCACTTCAAGCCGATAAGCCTGTATGACCTGCACATGTTCTCGTCGTTATTCCCAACGAGTGTGTATATAGATACTGCGATCATCAATGTATCTCCGCTGCTGGCTACCAATGAGCTGGATTCTATTGTGTATCAATACCCGGACAGGCCGGCAATATATGCTACCAAGATAGAGTATGTGGGCCGTGCAAAAACAGAGAACGAGTTTTACAATGCACTTGAAAAATATAAAGAGACTCAAAGCAATGACAGCATACAGATAAAGTACTCGGCGCTGGTGAAGACTTACCCGTTTGCCAAAGACTTCATTGGCCGCTACCCTGGCAGCCTGTACTTCGATGATATTTACCAGCGTATGTACCCTACCCTCAGCTGGCAACAACTGGGCACTATAGTAGACCTGTACCCCGTGAGCCCTGAAATGAAATCTGAACATGCGAAGATCCAGTATTTTGAAATGGCGACCACCTTCCACGACCTGCATAATGCGGTGAGAAGATATGCCCATGTAACGTATGTGGTAAAGCCGGGTGACAACCTGAATACCGAAGATTCTGCAAAAGATGTATATGACAGGCTGACAAACTACAAACCTATATCGCCGGTAAACAATGTAAAGAAAGTATTATCTAATATACCGGAGGAGTTTTTAGTGATACAGAATAAGGATGTGAACATAGATGCGGATACGCTTTACAGCCTGGCAGCAAGGCCATGGGTACAGACAGACAGCGCTGTGGATGTAATAGACATGATCTACTCCAGGTATGCTAAAACGAAGGAAAAAGATGTGTTTATGGGCGACCATCTTGCCGAAGGCTACGACACCGGCAGACTGTATAAGCATGACGGCGCTGCGCTAAAAGGGCGGCTGAAAGACAAAACCGAGATCATAGGCTATGGCGCAAGAATATCGACCAACGGTAAAAAGGAAATAGGCTTGTTTGACAACAATGTGCTTAATGGCGCCGGTAAAATAGTACTGCCCGGCGGCACCATAGAAGAGGGCAACTTCAGAGATGGCAGCCTGGAGGGTATGGGCAAGGTGACGCACGCTAACTATGTGGACTCAGGCATTTTCAGGAGCAACCAGCTGGACAACCAGGGCACCCGTATGTATGGCAATGGTAACAGGTATGATGGCAACTTTCTACAGGCGAAGTTTTCCGGGCACGGCACTTTTACGTGGGATGGTGGTAAGAAGTCGTTTACCGGCAACTTTGTGGACAGCAAGCGCGATGGCGCCGGGGAGATAGACTTTACCAGTGGCTACAAGATATCTGGCACCTGGAAAAATGACTGCCCTGATGGCGATATAGTAATAGAAAAAATAAGCCAGGCTAATTCGCACAGCGCCGAATGGACTATGACCTGGAAGATCAAAGGTTGTATGGTGACCGGCAAAGGCGATCAGCAGCACGAGGTACCCTTTACTGATGCTGAACTACTGGAAGCCCTTCCTGTAGAGCAATAATTAATCGAACATATTCCACTTAGGTTTAGGTGGCTTTTTCACTTCAGGTTCGCTGGCAGTGGGCGCTGGCTGGTCTGTGCTGGCCGGTTTACGATCGAAAAAGCCCCCTGTATGCTGTGGCGGGTTTTGCGTATCATGGCTTTGCGGCGTGGGCACTGGCGCGGGAATATTGCCACTGATGAGATCTGCGAGCTTTATCTTTTGCGAATGCAGGATGCCATTTTGCAGCCAGCATTTTATGGCAAACTCTTTATCAGCATCTTCCATGATAAAGTACTCGATAGGGCCGAAGAATTCGCGGAGCTGAGCGGTGTCGCAGGTAGGCAGGAAGATACGCAGTACACGGGGGTCGTAGAAGCGGAAGTATAGCTGCTGGTTGTCTTCTGTGCCTACTATAAGGAACTTGCGGAAGTGCTTGTGCAGCTCATCGAACGGGTAAGAGGATTTGATAAGAATACCCCATGAGTCGCCCCACCCTTTTTCCATGTACCAGTTGATGAACTCGGTTTTGTGCTGGAACAAAAAGAGGTATGGCGCTACTACAGCCAGCGATTCTTCGCTGCGGCCACGATAGAGGGAATCGAATGCAGGATTCAGTTCTTTAGCCTCGTCAATGGTATTGCCCATGCGTGCAGCATCGAGCAGTATGTATGTGATCTGGCTGAGCACCTGGCGTTTGGATTTTTATGGTGTATTTAATGTGACCGTAAATTAATTTAAAAAAGTTAAAGTAGTGTTACTTTGTTTTAGCAACTATTGCTAACCTCTGCTACCCTTTCGCTGGTGGAAAAACAAGATAATTTCATCAATATATTATAAATATTTTCATTTAATTATTAAAAAGAATAAAATCCGCTACTGGTGCGACGTTGAGGGTGATTTCCGGGGAGGAGATGGCATGTTTTTCGTTATTGCCATAACCGGAATTCATAGCATTAAAGATCTTTTGAAGAACCTTGCCTGGCGTGGATTTCAGGGCGATTTCCGGGGAGGAGACGGTATGTTTTTCATTATTGCCAGAACCGGAATTTATAGCATTAAAGATCTTTCGGGGAACCTTGCCTGGCGTGGATTTGAGGGCGGTTTCCGGGGAGGAAGTGGCATGTTTTTCATTATTGTCTGAACCGGAATTTATAGCATTAAAGATCTTTCGGGGAACCTTGCCTGGCGTGGGTTTGAGGGCGGTTTCCGGGGAGGAAGTGGCATATTTTTCACTGTACTGAATATCCTTCCATCGGTTGAAGGAAATAATTGCGGGCGAAGGATGATTTGTGTCCTGGGAATTGGTATCGTGGTTATAGATAGTGAACGGCATTTTTAAGGGAAAGTTAATGATGTTAAATGTGAGTGAGATCGGTAGGGTTGAACATGGAATTATAATTGAGCTTATTGCAAAGGTTGCCGGTCGGAGACCTGCGCTTTATTGATGGATTGAAGTCTCGCTATCGCTAAGACTTCAACCAGTGGGTATCAGATGGATTGAACATGGAATATATAATTGGGCTTATTTGCAAAGGTTACCGGTCGGAGACCTGCGCTTTATTGATGGGTTGAAGTCTCGCCATCGCTAAGACTTCAACCAGTAGGGAGAGTAGCAGATCGGTAGGGTTAAACATGGGATTATACCATTTGGACATTTAAACTACACTCACTTTTAATTTTGGCTAAAGCCTATATTATTATGCATTCTACCCGGCCTGATAGCCGAGGCTATTAGCGTGATTGGTGTGCTTTCAATGTATAACTGGTATTATAGCAATTGAACAGCAATATCCGGCGTAATATTATGTTTTCACCTTGTAAGCTGCATTCTGCCCACTCCGGGATTGTGTTTATGCACGTTTCCCCCGGTTTCACCGAGGGCTATTCACATTGAAGTTCCTTCGGACTTCTTGCCTTATAATGAAACGCCATCAATAATAACAAAAAAGACCTCCCCCTTGCCCCCTTCGTTCATGCACATAACCCACGCCACAAGGGGGAGTACACCATCAAAATCGTTTAGCTTAAGAACCTAAATTCATCTTTTTGATAACCGGCTATTATTAGTTACATCGCCATCCGGGTTGTTATCATGAATGCTATCTATCCGTGGCCTTCACTCATGACTATTCAGATTAAAGCCCTTCAGGCGTATTTAATGGTATGCCAATTTCGAAGTTGAAATGATATTACAGGAAAAACCTGCCGGAAAATTATGATTTACCCGGCTTGCAAGTTAAGACATACAAGGTTTAGCAACGCCCGGGGGTGGTGTAGATGGGAGTTCTTCGGTTTCGGCATCTAAGGCATTAAATTCTTCTGCCGCACCGGTATCATCTATTTCTTCTGTTGCGGCATCTGCTGCGGCATCGTTGTGGGGTGAGGGATACATTTATTTGCTGCTTGTTTTTTTCAAATTGTCGCTGATCTTCTGAAAAAGGATGTCTATATCCTTATCAATATTACGGTTGTCTTTATTAAAAACTGAACGGAACGCCGGTTTGCTATAGTAAAATGGCCCCAGTATAAAGCTTAAGGAAATAAACCGAGCAATACCTCTTTGCGTATTGATATGAAAGCTCTGCGAGGCTTCGTACTCTTTCTTTACTTTTTCAAAAAGCTGTGCATCGTCTATTTCTTTAACCCGCTGTTTTAAAGTGCGCCTGATAATGGCACATATCTTTTGAAGAAAAGGCTCAGTAATGGCCGTTTGCAAAGTTTTTATTTGTCCTTCGTTAACAACTAAAGCGGTGTGCTGTATCATTCCAGGAAACGTTTAGAGAATCGGTTGCATCATTTTATCACTTTACAATTTCTAAGCACAGTTCTGGCAAAATGGGGTTCCGTCTTCCGCAGCCTGCTTCATTGCTACTGTCTGCTTTATTTGATTTCTTACTGCGGGCGGCATTGTGCCCATCAGGTCGACCAATACATTTACAGGCATAGCGCCAAGCCCGCCACCGCCACCGCCGCCTGCCTCGCCTATCAACACTGTGGGGCAGCCAAGTGTTATAGTGCCCCCATGAGCGCAAGTATCGCCCATACGGGCGGCTGGCTTGCCACCTATGAACACACCAGTGGACCCTAGCATAATGGTATCGGGCGGGCCTGTGCATACACACATATCGCCCATTACTGCTGCCGGCATTCCACCTATAAGCACTGTAGGGGCACCGGGCCCTGTGATAGGACCACCTACGTGAGGTATGGGCGGTACACCCGGTGTTACCATGGGGCATACGTGCATATCTCCTATTCTTGCTGCGGGTTTTCCCATTTTTTAGTCGTAAGTTATTAGTCGTGAGTCATAAGTCCGCGAGTTAATTGTATATAACCACTTAGAACAGATCGCGAGGTTGTAAATTAGAAAAATAAAATGACTTTCCGGCAAGAAAATATGGGTGGCGGCTATTATTTGGTACGTAAAAGCTGGCAGATCTGCTGTGAAATACTGGAGGCAGATTTCTACAGGATTTTTTATACATTAGCTGTTCTAAAATGTTTTTAGTTATGGAGAATAATGCTTTCCAATTGAGCGCCTATCATGAGGCAGGACGCATAGTTATTGCTTACCTGTGTGGGTATACCTGTGATTCTATGGAACTGGCCGGGGCCGGCAGCGGAGGCGGATCGAAGCTGAACTCCGGTAACGACCTGGCTACGGTACAGGCTGTGCTATCGGCAAACCCGATGGCATTGCCTGCAGAGAACAGGGAACACGGCATAGAGGTGGCAAGGAAGCTAATGACCATATACTGTGCCGGAACATGCGCCGAGACCTTCCTGGAGAATAACGGGAATATGCCTGAAGAGCTGGATATGGATATACCGGCGCAGGACTTAAAATACATTGAGAAGATACAGAACTTTCTTGCGAAATCGATAGTGGACCAGCCGGATGACTACCCTGCGCAAACGATGGTGTCGGTGTTTAAAAAGCTGAAAGACCCCGATGTATGGAAAGCTATACAAATGCTGGCTGCTAAAGTGCTGGAAACAGACAGCAAAACACTTACGCGGTTTTATATAGAAGATACGCTGATGGTGGCGGGTATCAGGGCACACAGGCCAGTGACAGCGCCAGCTTACAGCATAGGTGTGCATGAAAGCGAGAACGCAAAGCCTGCCGTGCACGAAGCAATAACGAGCACGCTGGACCTGATGAACCTGACGCCGCTGGATGTGATGCTGCGCGACTTTCTGAAGAAAATAAAGAAGGACTGGCAGCCGGGAGAACTGGATGCCTCAATGAAATACCTGCATGATGTATATAAAAAGTTTGGGGCTTAGAGCCCCAAACCTAATACCTATCTTTTACTGGTTTTTTTATCGTGGTACTAACGGTAATTATTGAAACTGAGATCAAGAAGGCTCAAAAATATCAAACACGTCAGAGCTTATGCTGGCCATTTGTTTATCCTGACCGTAGCCTTTTGACTTATAATACAGGTTTATTTTCTGCAACAACGAGCTTTGATAGATGCCTTTTGCAGCTTCCATACCTGGTATCTCCATTCTTGACTTCTCGATCAGCTCTGCGGCCTTTTTAATTACCGGCTCAATTGCATATTTCAACCGCTCAGCTTCCTGGTGCCAATTTTCTTTACCCATGTTGGCGATCTCAAAATTCATGATCGTAGAATGATCCTGCACGGCTATATAATAACAACCAAGGATAGGGCACTTGCTAAATATCTCGACATCGATATGGCCTGTGGCAATCAATTTATTTCCTGCCTCTTTTTGCCTTGCATCTTTGACAACGTCGGCCAAGGTGTTTAATATAATGGCGATGCTCTCTACGGCGCCAATGGCCGAAGTGGTGGCGGCTCCTCCATCTGCTACCAGGCCTATGCCTTTGGCAGTAAATGCGGTGGTTCTGATAATAGCATCTGCGGTTTGCTTATGGATCTCCTTATCAATAATTTCGACCATGGCATGCAGTGCGGCGGCGGCATCGCCGGCCCTAACATCTCCATACCTGGCTTCCATTTCAATAGCGTCATTGAGATTCCGGGCAACGCCAACCCATGCTAACACTGCCTTAGCCCCTGAAGTAAAGAAACCTAAAAACGGGGCTGCGTTGTGAACGAATTCCTCTATTGTAGTGCCAAAAATGATCTTAACAATCTCATCGCGGGTGGCTGAGGACAGCGCTTCGCCCATGATCGTTTTAATAACGGTTTCCAGGCTTGATGCAATACCGCGTATACTATTAGCGGCACCGGCCAGATTAGCCGCTGTGCCGCCAACGCTGGCCGTCTTTGCAAGCCCCCTTTTTAATTTAGAGTCTTCAGCCCTGCACCTTGCCCTGCAAATAGTGAGGTATCTTTCTTTGAATTGAATTTGTTTGCCTGTAAACATCCTGGCTGCTGCAAGCTGCTGATCGCGCCTGATCTGAACTTTGGCCGCCTTATCGGCAATCTCAGCGGAGAAGCTATTGGAAGCCGCTGGCCCTAAAATACCTAGCTCTTTATACAACTCTTCAACTGCATGATTCTCATTTCTTACGCTTCTATGCCAGTCCTGGTGTTTTGCATTTTGCCCGTCGATCCATTTGATCAATGCTGTTTTTGCGGCTTCTGCGTTGCGCATTTTTATTGCCTCGTCGATCTTTTTTAGATCATCGCTTCTCTGAGCGATCCTGGAATATGTGCGTTTCATCCAGTCATCGTATGTCATTTTTAATGGCATAAAATATTTATTTTAGTAGTTTGAAAATGTAACTATTTCATCTGTTATTGCTGAGAATGCAATTGCTTTTTCAGCATAGAATACCAACTGACAAGCGACACAGAAATCACCCCACAAACACCCTGTAATTCAAATTTACTGCACTCTGCTCTTCTAAATTTACCAACAGCTCCCGTTTTAATGCTTCCCATTCTCCGGCTTCCAGCTGGTCGTTCTTTGCGGGGCGGATGCTTATATCCACAGTTGGGATAAGGCCTTCTGATGGCTTTGCGCCGATACCAACGCCTTTTGCGACCTCGAGCGAACTTATACTGGCTTTGCCCTGCAGGAAAAAATCGCAGAAGCTCCGGATATCTTCCTGGGTAACGATGCGGCCACGGGATATTAATACATTTTTATAGGCCGATAATGTTTCTGTGTTTTTCAGTTTATTAGCCCCACCGGTGGTTGTGGTCATGAGGGCGAGACCTTCTTTCCTAAACTGGGAACCTTCGTACAGTTCCATTGCAGAGCCACTTCTTATGAAGTTGCCCTGCTCACCGTTGCACGTCCAGAAGCGTATGAAAATAGTATCGTTGTCTGAAATTGGGTTAATGAGCAGGTATGCCGGGGAGTTCTCTACCACGACACCATTTTGCTTTATTTTTTGCTCGATCTGTGAAATATTCTGATCGAGCGACTTGATGGTGGAAGTAATAAAATCCTGGCCCAGGGCCGAAAAGGAGCGGCTCTCATCGCGCAGCAGCTCCACGAGATAGTTGATATACTCAATAGCATTGCGGCTATCGAAGCGCTCCAGATCGCCGGAGCGCACGGTGTATACGCCCTTTTGTGAATTATCGAAAAGATCGAAAGAATATTGTTTGTACTCTTTATCGCCCTTGGCTTCGCTGGAGGTACTTTCTACTTTTTCGATAGAAAGAAACTGCTCGGTGGAAAGCATTGGGATGATATTGAAAAACCGCTGCAACTTGTAGGTGATATCGTTGAGGTGGCGGTTTACTATAGGGAAACAGTTTATGGAAACGGTAAGGTCCTCAAGCACTTCAGCAGAAAACTCAGGCCTGAACACCATTTTTACCCATAGAAGGTCTTTAGAGAACTGGGAAAGCTCTTTGGTACCCAGTATACGCTCGAACTCTACAGGATATTTTTGCTTTAGCGGGCCTACGTTTTTAAGGAACTGGTTGTCTTCGCTAATGGTAATAAAGTTATCGCGGTAGTGAGCGCTTGCATAGTTCTCGATCCGGTTGTTGATATAGAGCTCTTCGAGCGAGTTCTGAAATGAATGTTTCGCCTCGGCAGCTGCAAAATCATACAACCCTTTCTTAAACTTTACGGGCGTATCGTTGATGTAACACTGCGTAAAAGGGATAAGAGATATATAGTTGTTTTTCTCGGCAGTGTTCTTCAGGTCGAGGAAAAAAGATAAATTAGTGATGTCCTGCAGGTGCGGGTTGAGGTCAAGTCCCACCCAAAGCGTGCGGTAGGGAATGCCTGCGCCTGTGCGCAGAAAAATCTCTTTCTGCAGGTAGGTGTCGTTAACTATATATATGCTATCGCCTGAGGCAATAAACTTCACATCGCCGTCTACTACTTTATAAGCGCCTACGGGTGAGAAAAAAACATCGAGATTAGAATCGAGCGGGCCATTGACCTTTGATGCAATTTTTTTGTGGTAAAAGAATTGCATGGAACGCGACAGTGCGCTCTCGGGATCGGTGGTACGGGCATGCATAATGCCATGGGCGGGCTTGGGTATTACATAGACCTGCGGAGTAAGTAGCCTGGCCAGCTTTTCTATCATGCGCTCCTGCACATTCTCTATGTGGTTGCTAAGCTGATACATCTCCAGCGCGCAGGCTTCTATAAGCAGGCGCACCAGGGGATCAAAGTTATCCATATTGGCCTCATTGAGCCCCCACTGCCGCGCCGCATTACGAAACATGCGGGTGGCAATAACTTCCTTGGTTACCGGTATTCTTGTGTTTTCTGACATTTAATTAATCGAACGATATAGGGCTTAAAAAAAGAGATGTACTAAAATTGTATTGCTCCCCGGTCTCTTTCACCTGGCCTACCACGCTGATCTTTATTCTTTTCCGGATGCCTTTTATACCTGTGTTCCTGTTCACGAATTCTTCTTCGGCCATATCTACACTTGTATTATAAATTTCGAGGCGCTGCTCATGTTTTTTTAAAGATTGCAGCACCGACTGGTTTACTTTTTCGCGCCAGGCATTTTCATTCAATACCAGCTCAAAGTCCATATTCCAGATGACGCAACCATAGGTATCGTCGAAACGGTGCTCGTTGTATTTGGAGGTGATAATGAGATTAATGTTTTGTGCTATAGACATTTTCAGCTCGCAGGTAGGCAGGTCTTTATTTGCCTGCATAAGCGTACCGAAATCAATAGGGAGTTCCAAGAAGCCTGTCATAATAAAAAAAATTTAGTTGATCTGCACAATACCGCCCTTCAGCGAAGCCATAGCGCTACCTTGCAGCTGCAATTGAGCACCCGCTTTTACTGTAGTAGTAGCCGACCCCTCCACATTTACCTGTGCGCCTTTTGCTTCGAAAGACTTAGATCCTTCTGCGGCAATATCCACACCACTGATGGCTACCTTCTGGCCAGCTTTAATGGTAATGTTTTGATTGGCTTCCATGTCGATGTTGCCTGATGCTTTAATAGTAATGTCTTTCGAGGTGATGTTTACAGATGTTTCTGACTTTAACTCAATGGTATCTGTAGAGTATATTTGTATAGCGCCTTTACCATTTGGCACTTTGATGGAAATATAATTTTTCTCGTCGGTCTCGATCCTTATTTCCTGCTCCTTACTATTTTCCTTGTCGTAAAAATATATGGTATTGCCTGAGCGGGTGCGGATGGCCTTCGCATCGTTATCTGAATTCATGGACGTATTGATCGCCTTGCCATGGGGAACACTACCCATTACGAAAGGCTGATCAGGATCGTTTTGCTTGAATCCTACGATAACATAGTCATCTACTTCAGGAGTAAAAAACAAGCCCCTGTTTTTCTTACTGCCATCTCTCATACCGGCATGCGGCGCCATTACCCTTATGAAGGGTGTAGTGTCGCCATCTTTCTGCCAAAGCAACTGCACTTGTATCTTGCCCAGGTTATCAGGGTCGTTAGTGCTCTTAACTACGGCAAGTTGGGGCTCAGCGATCGGTTTCTCGAAATATGGATTAGGAACAACTTTTAAAGTGGAGGGGATACCTTCGAAAGTGTTAGAGTAATTGCCCAATCCATCGGCAGAATGAATAACGGAGGTTATAATGTACTTGCCGAAGTCTTCATTCTTATTATCGAGCTTTGTGGCGGAAATGGTGACGATAGAGCCGGGTTTTATGCAAGGAACCTCGCCTATCCCACGCACACCTACCATCTCTGAGGCAATTGCGGATTTTTGAAAACCAACAAGCTCATCGAGCTCATTTTTTTTCTGCACGGGCCTTATGGATAGCCCGTTACTTGGTTTGGAATATAATTTATTAGAGGTGCTTTGGGCGTGATTGCCAAAACTATCGAGCCCGGAAACACTCTGCCCGGAAGATGGGCTGGAGAACTTAGTATCGTCTTTAGAGTAATAGCCTGTGCTTTCAAAATTAAGCGGCGCTATTTTAAGATTGAGTTGCAGACCCTTAACATCGTTAGGGTAATTCAACTTAATGTTTGGCCCGTCAGATGGCTTGCCAAAACAAAACTTTGTGCCATCGTACAAAAACCACTCACCATATTCGGCTGCGAGCCTGCGAGCAAAATCAAAGTTGCTCTCCCTGTACTGCACCACAAATGGTATAGATGATTTAAATGCCGGCGATATAGCAGAAGAAAGTACATTGCCGGGAATATTAGCAGTAGCCGCCTTGACTATCTGCGAAAGATTTTTGGCGCTGAACGAGGCGTTGTGCTCGCCAGCATCCATAAGAATGGTAGGGCTGTAACCTTTAAAAACAAGGCAGCTCTCTTCACTCCGGTCGTTGTCTATTGTGATCTCGGTGATAATGCCTTTAAAGGTATTATCGGGGTAGCTTGTGTCGGATTTTGCGCTGAATGTAATGGTGATCTCTTCACCCAGGAAGTCTTTTGATTTATTAATAAGAACGGAATACCGTTCTTCAATAACATCATTATTGAATGTTAGCTCAAAATAATGATGATCATTAAATTGCTGATTGATCGTCAGAGAAGAAAAAGGAGAAATTTTCTGACCTTTAACCTGGATGTCCACATTTGTATCAACTGCCACGGTAAGATATTTTAGATATTAGATTAAACTACAAAGCACTCTATTGAAGAGTACTTTGTAGTTGTAATGAAAACCAGCTTATGCCGGATCGCCAGGCCAGTGGTTCTTATGTACCACGCTGCCAAAATGAACTTCGTGCGCGCTGAGGCTAAAGCTGATAGCCATCAGTGAGCCTGCACCATACGACTCTGAGTAATTAAATACGAAAGCTCCTTTCAGCTCAACCGTTTTCATTTCTTTGGTTGAATCGCCTGCTTCATAAAATACTATCTTGCCATCTTTTCCTTTTTGATTGGCTTCTGTCATCATATCCTCAAGGATGCTGGATGTATCTTTGCTATCTGACGATATAGATACTTGTACTTCACCGCCTGTAACCAAGCCAGAAGTACGGCCCGATGGTTCAAGATTCCTACTAAAATTCCAAGAAACGCTATCAATGTCGAATTTCTTGCCGTACATTTCTAACTGTGCTTTTGATGCCATAGTTGTTTTTTTTAGATTGTGAGGTTATATATTGAGTATTATTAAAATTATTTAGCGTCAGTTTTTGTATCCCACTGTGCACTGCCGCCATCGCCTTTCATACCATCGAGCTTGAGCACGAAGCTTTTTGCCGGGAAATACGGAGTAATGTTAATATCGAGATAGATCCTGTCTTTCTGATTTTCGTCCCTTTCGAAGCGGGCTATATCGAAGCTTTCGATAAGGCTGCTTGTAGTAGGCCCCTTAACGCTATCGAGGAATTTGGTCATTTGTTTTCTAAGATCGCTCTGGGTAATGTTTGACCAGTTCTCAAATGCACGGCGGTTAAGGAAATCGATGAGCACCTTGTTAATATAGTCAAATACCCTAACTACAGAATAGGTTTGCAGACCCAGGTTATCGCCGTTAAAGAGTGTTTTAGCAGAGAATGCCATTACCTTGGAATACTCGTTAACCATTGGTATCACACCAATTTTATCGAGCATGGATATTTCTGATTTCTTAAGATCGAAACGAACACCGTCAACTTCGTTAAGGCTACCAAATGTTTTACCGGCAGCTACCTGTGCTGTAGGGGTAGCATACATTTTACCCACCAGGGAAGCAGAAGGTGGTACCATTACATCGTCTTCTTCGCCAAGGTCGGTGTTTTTGCCACGGCCTACTATCCAGTTGCAGGTCATCATTACGTTGGCTTTGTACACATCGCCACCAGAGAAGCCGCCTTCGTTGAACATGTCTATTACGTCATCAGCTTTGTCGGTTTCCAGGAAGTCGGTAACCATCATCACTTTATTTTTGTGCACCATTCTCGCCCATTTTTCAATCACTTTGTTTGAGCCCAGGTAACCGGGAACGCACATAAGCGAGTAGTTGTTGCGGAGGTCAAGACGATCATAGTTCTGGCTCAGCTCATTGCCTATATAGTCAATAAAGCGAGGATTGTCGAGGTCTTTCAGAGAATCGAGAGAAGCGTTGATAAACGTTACGTTCTTCAACTTATCTGATTGTGCATTTGCAAAAAACAGGGAAACGGACCTGTAAGAAGTTTCGAGCTCACGGGTAGCTTCCAGCGCCTTTTTCAGGTTCTTCTTCAGCGTTTCACTTGCTACTTCTGTTTTTTGGTTGCATGCTTCTACCACCTCATTAACATCTTTAGATTCAGATAATAACGAAAGCCATAGATTAAGCTTCTTTTTCAGCTCATCCCTTTCCTGCTTTTTACCGGATTCGGTAAGGAAAATGTTCTTTCTTGCTTTACGTTCAGGATTAAGGCTTGCCACACCGTCGATACCAGATTCCAGGAACTCAAAACCGCCAAATTTGGCAAGCTTCGCTAAACTCTGTTCTAAAGTTTGCCCGGGATTGGCAAGCTTCTCAGGGGCCTTGTATTCCGCCACCTGGCCGGATTGTTCTAATTCCATATCAGCCATAAAAATCTTTTGTTTTATTTTGTTTCAGTAATTAAGATGAAATATTATTTTGCATTGTCCAGCTCCTGGATAAGAGCATTCAGCGCATCGATAAAGGCAGCTTTGGTTTCAGGATTGTCCATAGCGTTCTTCATCAGCTTATTGGTTTTCATTTGCTTCATTATTTTCTGATACTGATCTTGCTGGAAGTTCAGATCAGCTAATAACGGGCTTTGCTTGGTGATGTTATTTACACCGAAATCCCCTACATTATTGAAATGCAGATCTTCGTTTTTTGTAGACCCATCAGGGTTTTCAAACTCTACAGATATCTCAGGTTTATAGTGTTCAAAAACCTGGTCGACAGACGTAAGGTTATACACTGCTTCTGGTTTCACGGCATCGTCTGCAGTAAGTTTTTGAACAAACATGGTTCTGTTCTGAGCAATATCGGCAATCGCCTCTGACGCTGTTTGCTCTACGGCGTTCCCACCCACTTCGTAGTTGTACATAAATAAGAATTTAGTTTAGGTAAATATAAATAATGTTGCAGTTTAAAAAAAGAAATTTTAAAAAATTATTTTAAAAATAAACTCACTTTTCGATCAAAAATTGTGTTTCCCCATCGGCATCAAGCGCTACCTTGATCTTTTCCCCTTTATTGACCTGGTTTGTGACAATTAATTTGGAGATCGGGCGCCTTAAAAAGGTCCGTATTACCCCTGATATCTGCCTTGCGCCATACTTTGGCGTAAAGCCGGTGAGGGCGATCTTAAGCTTGGCATCGTCGGTCATTTCAAAGCCTATATTCAGCTTATCGAGGCTCTCCAGCAGGCTTTTCATTTGTATTTCCAATATCTTCACCACATTCTTCTCGCTTATAGGGGCAAATGGGATGATTTCAGTGAGGCGGGCCAGGAACTCCGGCCTGAAGTACTTCGTCATTATTTCCATGAGCTGTGAAGACTTCGGCATGATGTCTTTACTGAACTGCTCTACGATCCACTCACTTCCAATGTTGGAAGTGAAGATGATGAGCGAGTTAGAAAAGTCGCCTTCCTTACCCAGCCTGTCGTGCATTTTGCCTTCATCAAGTATCTGCAGAAAGATATCGAACACGGATGGATGTGCTTTTTCTATTTCATCGAATAATACCACAGAATAAGGCTGCTGGCGGATCTTGTTTACAAGCATACCACCTTCTTCATACCCTACATATCCCGGAGGGGCTCCGTAAAGCAATGCTGCAGAGTGCTCTTCTTTAAACTCTGACATATCGAACCGGATCATTGCCTTTTCATCGTTGAAGAGGAAATCGGCAATGGCTTTGGTGATCTCTGTTTTACCCGTGCCGGTAGGGCCCAGCAAAAAGAATGAGCCTATGGGCTGGCCCGGTTTATTTAAGCCACTCCTCGATTCTACGATGGCATCGCTCAGCGCTTTCACAGCCTGGTCTTGCCCTACTACCCTGCTTTTGATGATACGCTCCATATCCAGCAGTTTCTGCTGTTCCTTGGCCTGTATCTTACCCATGGGTATACCGGTTTTGAAAGCGACTATAGCTGCCAGTTCCTGCTGGCCCACTGCATCTTTTTTATCTTTTGCAAACTCTTTGAGCGCAGCCAGGGTTGTAGCCAGGTATTCTTCTATCTCTGCTATAGTTTCTATTTTTTCTACGTCGGTAGAGTCGGTCAGTTTACCGAAAAGTACCGGGCTTAGCCTGTTGCGGAGCGATTTATAGAACCACTTGTAGTCGCTAAGCTTTTGTACCTCGTCTGTTTCTTTGTCATTTATCAAGGCATCAAATTCGGCAGATAACTCGTCCAGCTCTGTGGCCGAGGTATCGTTCATCATCTTTATGGCAGCCATTGTCCTGTCGAGCAGGTCTACTGCTGAGTCTGGCAGCCTGCGGTCTTTGATATAACGCTTTGAAAGGCGTACGCACTCCGCAAGCACGTCTTTATCCACCTTGAGGTTATGGTGCTTCTCAAATGACGGGCAAAGCTTTGCCAGCATCTTGGTAGAAGTAGTAATATCTGGCTCCTCGACCTTAACGATCTCGAATCGACGGCTAAACGCTTGTTCCGGCTCTATAATCTTGCGATATTCATCGAGGGTTGTGGCGCCTATTACTGTGAGCTCGCCTCTTGCCAACTCTGGCTTCAGCAAGTTCGCCACGCCGGCGCCTGCTGCACCCTTTGGGTCGAGGATGGTATGTATCTCGTCGATAAACAATATCGCCCTGTCCAGTTGTTTTATCTCTTTGATTATTCCTTTCAGGCGTTCTTCTACTTCACCCTTATAAGATGCGCCGGCAAATAATGAACCCAGGTCCAGCTCATACAAAAACGAATCTTTAAGATGCTCCGGTACTTTGTTCTCTGTGATGCTTAAAGCAAAGCCATCAACCAGGGCTGTCTTTCCGACACCGGGATCGCCGGTGATCATTACGTTAGGTTTGGTGCGCCTACCAAGTATCTCCAGCATCATGCGTGTTTCCCTGTCCCTGCCAATAATAGGATCTATCTTTCCTTCTTTTGCCAGTGACACTTTGTCTACGCAATACTTTAAAAGAGCGCCACCCGATTTAGGCGCATCGCTTTTACCATTGCTGGCGGCACTGGTATCGCCACCGCCTACAGCTTGCTTTATGGAGTTGTCGCTTAGATAGAGGTCGAGTATCTCTTTCTCCCTTAACGGAAATGATTTCAGCTGATCTGCAGGGAAGCCGATGTTTGGCTTTACGATAGCGGCCAGCACGCAAACAGGTGTTACATCATCAAGGCCCAGCTTTAAACGGATATTATCCGCCTCTTCAAATACAGCAGCAGCTTTATCGTCAGCAGCTATATTCTCAGGTACTTTCCCTGATTTAGGGCAGTCTTCTATTTTAATTTCCGCCCACTCGGTCATATAACCTACATCCTTGCCAAGCGCCTGCAGAAAAGAGTGCAGCCCAGACTCTTTGTGAAGCAGGCCAACCAACAGGTGCGCCAGCGAGAACTTCTCATTCCTGTTTTCTTTAGCTATAGACTGAGCTATCTGTATAGCTATTTTTAACGATTCACTGAAAGAAAGAGTTGTCATATCATATAATGTTAAGAATGAAAATTTACCTGTTATAGATCAGATCTCCCGGAGTTTTTGACAGCATCCTATTAATGATGAGCCAGCAAGAACTGATAGAAGAAGCCAAAATAATAAAAATTGTGAAGTAAGTATTAGTGTCGAATATTCTGAAATAGTTAACCTTTTCCATGTGCATATTGCTGGTGAGCACACCATCTAATAAAACACCGAAAATGCTGGCCAGTAAAAAACTAACAACTAATGCCGTGGACACAAAAAAGAGGATAATGTAGAAATAAATATTTCTTGCCTCCTTATCGGGCAGCCCTATAGCTTTAAACGTGCCGATGTTCATTTTAACTTTCGAGAGGTGCGTTTTAAGCAGGTTCAGTATAAACAAACAAACAGCAAACGCACTAAAGAAGATGAGCAGGAAGGAAATGATATAGGTGATGTTGCTCAGGAAGTTGAAGTTTTCTTTTTCCCGCACTTTGGTAGTGTCTACTTCTATTTTCACTTTGTCGCTCTTGTCATTTGCAATGGTAGCGAAGCTGTCTGCGAAATCCCGTACACGATCGAGCTTGGTAAAATAGACAGACATTACATCGTAGTCAACATTCTCAATATCGGCATTGGCTGCTTCGTAATAATATATCCTTTGCAGATCAAGGTGATATTCCTGCAGGCTTGAGTCGCCTAAAATTATTGCGGCAAAAGAATCTGATAGCTGGTAACCCGGCAGCACAGGGCTGAAGGTAACATCGAAATCGTAGCCGCCGACATAGGCTTGCGTATCAACAACCCTGTTAACATCAGGGTCATAAGGCTTCATCTGTGGGCTATGCGTTATGACCTGTTTCAGCTTCCGCTCCAGGCCGCCCACACTCTTGTCATCTCCCGTATAAAAAAGATGAATATCTTT
>JABDHF010000056.1 GCA_013285595.1 Bacteroidota bacterium | reverse complement strand
ATGCCTGTGCCGTTACCTGCGAATGTAGATATGATGCCTGAGGTATTTACCTTGCGGATAGCGCTATTGTCCCTGTCGGCAATATATATGTTGCCAGAGGCATCGACCACAACATCGGCAGGAGCATTCATGGTAGCGCCGGTAGCTAGAAACCCATCGCCGGTGTAGCCGGTACCTATTGGATAATTACCTGCAAATGTGGAGATGATACCAGCTGTAGTAACCTTACGAACCACATTGTTATTTACATCGGCAATGTAGAGATTACCAGACGCATCGAAGGCGATACCTTCGGGAGCATTTAGCTGGGCGGTAGTTGCCAAAAAGCCATCACCGGAAAAACCGGGGCTTGCAAGAGGGTTGCCTGCTACGGTGCTTATAATGCCTGTGGATAAGGTTACCTTGCGCACCACGTTGTCGGTAGCATCAGCAAAATAAAGGTTGCCTGCAGCATCAAATGCGATACCCTGGGCATAGCTTATCCTGGCTGCTGTTGCAGGGCCGCCATCGCCATACACCGCACCGCCAGCTGTGCTGCCGGCAACTGTGTTGATGATACCTGCTGTAATTTTACGCAACCGGTTGCCATCTGCAAAATAGAGATTACCGGAGGCATCGTATTTGAGCCCATCGGCAATAGGGCTGATGATGGTAGCAGTTGCGGGTGCGCCCTCCCCACCGGTACCCGGTGTACCGCTCCCGGCTATGGTCTGAATGATCTGGGCGTTAAGTGTGTTGCCTGCAAATACTGATGCCAGGAGTATTGCAGAGAATGCAGATCTAAGTTTCATGGTATGCTATTTTTTGTCAAAAGTATCTGCCAGCCTACCCTTCGTCAAAAGAAATGTATAAGTGTGTGGAAAAACAGAACCGGCGGACAATGCAGCCACAATGCAATAACGGGAAGATAACAGGCTATTAATTTTTGATCTTCTTCATAAATTCCTCTTTCCTGCGAACGGCAATTTCCAGCTCTTTACCGTCGTTCATTATCACACTGCCTCCTCTGCCCTTTTGCAATTTGGTGATGTAATTAGTGTTGACGATATGGCCGTGATGTATACGGAAGAAGATATCTGGCGGCAGCATTTCTTCGAACTCTTTCAGGTTGCGGGGAGAGATGAATATCTTACCGGTGGTATGCACGTAGGTGTAATTAGCGCTGGCGAGGCAATACATAATATCATCGAGCGGCACCAGGTATTGCACACCTTTGTCGGTAAAGGCGATCTTTAGCTTGCCCGTATTTTGCTCGCCCATGTTGCGGATCATCAGTTCATAGTCGTGGGTAGATCTCTTTTCGAGGATGCGCTGCTCGGCTTTTGCTACGGCTTGTTTCAGCTCGGTGATCCTCAATGGTTTCAGCAGGTAGTCGAGCGCTGAAAAACGGAATGCATTGATAGCGTATTGGTTATAAGCGGTAATGAATATGATCTCGAAATGAATACTTTTTAGTGATTGCAGCAGATCGAAGCCGCTGCCCATGGGCATTTCTATATCCAGGAACACCAGTTGTGGGTTTACTTTTTCTATAAGCGTTTTTGCGGCGGCGGCATCGTTAGCTATGCCTGTAATATTTACTTGAGGACAGTAATCGCGCAGAAAACTGTTGAGGGTGAATACGCTTTTGGGCTCATCATCTATTATTACGGCATTGATCATGCTTGCAATGGGAATTTTATGATAATGATGGTACCGGCAGATTTTTGGGCAAGATCTTTTTTATCGATGACGGTGATCTTATAATCGCCACTGTTCATCTTGCTTACCAGCGCCAGGCGCTGCCGGGTAAGATCCATACCATGGCTCTGGTATTTTATGAGCCTTTGCTCTTTTATCTTTTGCGATTCTTCCATGCCTATGCCGTTATCTTCTACTTTGCAGATAAGGTGGTTGTTTTCTATAGAAAAATCGATGGAAAGCTCACCACTCCTGTCTTTGAGGTTGAAGAGGCCATGGCGTATGGCATTTTCAACAAAGGGTTGTATGATCATAGACGGTATCTCTACCATGTTCGTATTTACATCTTCAGCGCAAATAAGTGTATAGTGCAGCCTGTCTTCAAACCGCATGCTCTCGAACGAGAGGTAGTTTTCGAGATACTCCAGTTCCCTCTTGAGTGTGATAACACCATCCTTTGAGTTATCCAGCGTTTGCCGCATTAGCAGGGCAAAATCTGCGAGGTATTTATTGGCATTCAGGGTATCATTTTGCACTACGAACTGCTGGATGGAGTTAAGGCAGTTAAAAATGAAATGGGGGTTTATCTGTGCCAGCAATTGCTTTTGCTCCAGCTCCATTCTTTGCTGGTTGGCCCTCAGCTTGTTTTGTCGGATCAGTAAAAGACCAATAAGCAGAAATAGCGTAGAAGCGCCAAACGCTGAATAGACCAGGTAATTCTTGCGCTGGAGCTTGAGTTTCTGGAGCTTATTCTCATTTTCGAGGAGGGTATTCTTGCTTTCCATTTCTTTTACTTCAAATTTTACAGTCAGCTCCTCGAGTGTTTTGGCCTTCTCAATATTTGCTGAGGAATCTTTGTACATAACAGACTCTGAGAGGTATTTATAGGCGTTCGCATAGTCCTTTTTCTTTGCATACACTTCTGCCAGGTCACTTTCGCAGGTCGGCAGGATGGCCATTAAGGGTAATGCTTTTGCTATAGTTATTACCCTCTTAAAATATTCCTCCGACTTATCCAGTTGGCCAATATAGAAATAGGCGGCTGCTATGCCGCGCAAGTTTACGGCTATGCCAGCCTGGTCTCCCAACCTTTCATCTATCTGTACGGCAATATTGTAGTAATACAGTACTGAATCGAATTTTTGCAGATCATTATAATAGTACCCGAGGTCGCTATAAGGATTGGAAGTTTTGCGTAATTCGGGTTTATTATTGGTGAGTACCAATGCCTGGTTTAAGTACCTGATCGCACCGGGATAATCGCGCCTGTCGGTATAATTTGACCCCATGGAGCTAAGGATCATGATCATGCTATTCGTATCCTTCAATGACTGGAATATCTTGAGGCCCTCGAGGTAATATTTATCAGACTCATCAAATTTACCTTCTATACCTAGCATTTGTGCTACATTATTGTACTCATCGCCCAGAAACCTGGGATCGGCTCCTGATTTTACCATTTCCAGCGCCTTACTGAAACATTCAAACGCTTTATCTACATCTCCCAGGGTACGATAAAGTATGCCTAATGTGTTCAGTACACTACTCTCCGCCTTTTCCAGCTTATACATCCTGGCAAGCCTAAGTGCTTCGTTATAGTTAGTAAGGGCGTTTTTGGTTTGGCCGAGTTGTGTATAGGCATACGCGGCAAATTGATATCCTCTCACTATGCCCACGGGATATTCTATGCGTTTGGCTATAGCAAGCCCTTCGTTTGCTATTTGCAGGCCTCTTGCCGGTGCTTTATCAGAAGTATCGAAGAGGTGATCATTCAATAATTTGTTCACCGTGGCCGTATCGTCATGCAATTGCGCAGTGCAATTTATTGCGCAGACTGACATGCAGCATAAAATCAACAACCTGATCGCAGCTATTATGCTGCAATTTCTATCAACTGCCATACTTTAGGTACGATGTAAAAAAGCGTGAAAACATAAAGATAATTATATCATGTTGCCCTAAAAGTGCTAATGAATAAGTGTGTGAAAAGATAGTATAACTGTGGCAATAATGGTTAATGATCAATGGCCAACGGTTAATTTTTAGCGGGGTCAATATCTTTAGGTTAATTTCCCTGTGGGCCAGGATAAGGGATTAATTGTTAATAGCCTTTATGGCCAATATTATCTTTCCTTTTACATTTTAAAAAGTATATTTGAATAAAATAATTTAGCTTTTGTTACGTTATTCCGGTGATGCCGGGAGGATATGTTATGAGAAAATTTGTTTGCCAGCTTAGTTTACTGCCGCTTATATTGCTTTGTTTTGTTCCTTCTGCATTATTCGGGCAGCAGCATAAATGGAAACCACCCCGTAAACCCCCACCGCCACCAGCCTTCCCTACCTATACGAAGTTTAAGAAGAAAGATACCGTAGTGTCCATGAACCCTTATAAACAGGATACACTGCTACATACTATACCTATGGGACGGGTCTTGTTTCACGACAAGATAGATAAAGAGCAAATGGCTATAGATGCCGCCGATGGAAAGGCGGATACCGTGGTAACTTTTATAAGGAGACCGGCTTTTACAGACTCTTTAAGTAATGCCTTCCTGGATGAAGTGGATGCCTTGCAGGTGCGGATAGAAAATATGCCAGCCAATGGCCGCGACGAAGTAGCGGATAACCAAAACAAGATACGCTACCTGAGGGCGGTGTATGAAATGCTGCAACCCTACAGGCAGGAAGCAACACCGGATCCGGTATTCTATATACGCCTTGTAGAAAATATGGACAGCATGCTGATGGCGGACAATGAGGGTAAGCTAATGGAGTTTGCACAGGCGCATACCAGTGTTTATACGCTTGATAATGGAAAGGAATTATGGGTGAATAACCCGGATGTGAGGGCTTATATATATGTGCAGATAGGCAGGATGGACCCGCTGATGATGCTGAACAGGCTGAGCGAATATGCCAAAGATTCGTTTGCCGGGGAAATAATAAAAGCGGCTGCACAACTGAAGCCCGACCTGGTGTATAACTATACCACATCTACCAACATTGACTTTAAAAAAGCAGTGTATAACGCTAAAGACCCACTGGTACAGGCTATAGTGTCGATAGCAGCGGAATCGAAAGCGCCGCTGAAGGCATTCCCTTTTCTCAGCGATATCTATACAGGTAAAAAGACAGTAGCGGGAGTGGATTCAATGGGTGACAGGCCGAACGTATATTTTCAGAACCTGGTACGGCTGAAAATGAATAATGAAACGCTGACGCAACGCATTTACACCGACGAGATGGTGTACCGCACCTTGAAATATTATGTGCGGCCAATGAACGACCTCCATGAGAGCAAAGACGAGGTACGCTTTAAATGCCTGGATAGCCTGTCTTCGACTTCGCTGTACTATATATTGGTGTATGGGCAGGATGAGATATATACCAGTAGCTTCCTGGGCACTTTTAAACGGCTGCTGGAGCGTATGCCACCACTAAGGGGCGACCAGTTCCTGGATACGCTGCACTTCGACCACTTCCGCACGTTTATACGCATGAGTGCAGGGTATAGCACACTGTCGGATTTCCTGGCGACGATAGACGATACCGCGCGTACAAAATTAATGACACGGTTTATAGACGGACTGGGCAAAGGCAGGGAAGACGATCTGGAAGATGCGGTGGATGTAGCCAATGCGTTTGGCAGCATCAGCGACTCAACGCTTATGGCATTCCTGAAAGAACGGGTGAAGGACAACTACCGAAAGGCTTATGATGAAGAAAATAAAAAGGGCAAGGCCATCTACAGCCTGCTGGCCCGCATTTTCATAGATAATGCGGTAACGGCGTCTGATACCATTGCGGCTGTTACGTCTTCGAAACTACACCTGCCGCCTATTAATAAAGTGCTTTATAAAGATCTTGTAAATGATTCCGGTATTGTGTACCAGCAGGTGCTGTTCTTTGGTGATAAGGATGGGCAGGACTCTTACGACAGCTATCTTTCGGAGTTTAAAAAAGATAAGAACTGGCTGATAACGCCCGACCAATACTGGACAACGATCAGCTCTGTGACGGGAAAGAAGATAGTGATCTATGCCAACCTACCGCTGAAAGAACCCGACGACGAAGATGCCCAGCGCAAACTGGCAAAATTTCTTGACGACAGCGGCATAAAGCCTACGATCATTATTCACCGCGGCCATAGCTATCATGTGCCTATGACCCTTACACGGCTTACGCCACAGGTGAAAATAGTGATACTGGGGTCTTGTGGTGGTTACCACAACCTGTCGCTGGCGCTTGACCGGTCTCCGGATGCACATATTGTGTCGTCGAAACAGACAGGCGTAAGGGCGGTGAATGAGCCAATTATCAAGTCGCTCAATACCCTTTTGCTCAATGGAGCCGATATTAACTGGATAACGATGTGGAACCAGCTCACGGAATACTTCAGTAAAAAGCCTGGCGACCTGGAAAAATTCTCGGATTATGTGCCGCCTTATAAAAATCTTGGCGCTATATTTATCAAGGCGTACAAGAAGATGATGGCTAGTTGATTGGTTAATTGGTTGATTAGTCTGAGGGTAACCATCATTTTTCAGGTTGAGAATTCCATGCTACGGCATTTTCTGGCCATAACTTTTACCTATGAAAAAAATAAAGCTTTCTGAAATAGATACGCGAGCGCCACACGGAGTGGATAAAGGTGCGGCGAAAGAAGAGTTTAACGAAATACTGGATGAACTGGATGGGCTGCAAAATCTCTTGTATGCCGAAGGTAAGCACAGCATACTGGTGATAGTGCAAGGCATGGATGCGAGCGGAAAGGATGGCCTGACGCGTGATGTATTTACCAGCATGAACCCGCAGGGTGTAAATGTCACCTCTTACAAAGAGCCAACCCACGAAGAGCTATCGCACGATTTTCTGTGGCGCATACATCACCATGTACCGGCAAAAGGTATGGTACAGATATTTAACCGGTCGCACTACGAGGATATACTGATAACGCGGGTACATAAGCTGGTAGATGACGACACTGCCAAAAAGAAAATGCACGCTATCAATGACTTTGAGCGGTTGCTTACGGAACATAACAATACCCACATCCTTAAATTTTACCTGCACATTTCTCATAAAGAACAACTGGAACGGCTGGACGAACGCATGAAAAAGCCACAGAAAATGTGGAAATACAGCCCGGAAGACTTTAAGGAATCAAAGCTATGGGATGAGTATATGGGCTATTACGAAGATGCCTTTGCGCACTGCAACGAAGTGCCCTGGCACATTATTCCTGCCGACCAAAACTGGTATAAGTCTTACCTTGTTGCCAAGACTTTGCATAAGACACTGAAGGGGTTGAATATGAAGTATCCGGGGATGAAAAAGTAGCTATCAGAGTCAATTTTTAGACGACTGCCTTTTTGATTTTACAATTCCATAGGCAATGAAAAAAGGCAATGCAACTCCTACGATCATAACAAGGATGTAAAATGTCCACGACAGAGAGCTAACAAAATCTTCCATTTGCCGCTGAACAAGAAAATACAATCCAAGAGCTAAGCATATCGGGATAACAATCCTAACTAAGATTTTAATCATACCGTAAGTAAGTTACTGTGGTGGTTGCATTACTGTACCACAGTTTTTGCAGGTGCGCTTATGCTCATCTGAATAGAAGCGTTGCATGATTGGTGGCAACTGGGCAACTATATCTGTTACGTTAGCAAATTCTTCGTATAGCTTTTCACCGCAGTTCTCGCAAAACCACATAAAGCCATCGAGCTCTACAGTTTTGCGCTTTAATTCTATTACCATACCTACTGTGCCAGGGCCTCTTTGAGGTGAGTGCGGTACCCTGCCGGGCAGCAGAAACATCTCTCCCTGCTTTATAGGTATGTCTACTATTTTGCCGTCTTCCTGTATGCGCACCACTACATCACCTTCCAACTGATAGTAGAGCTCTTCACCCTCGTTATAATGAAAATCTTTACGGCTGTTGGGGCCGCCTACCACCATCACTATGAAGTCACCGGACTCTTTATAAACACTCTGGTTGCCCACCGGTGGTTTCAGTAAATGCCGGTGTTCGTCTATCCATTTATTGAGGTTGAAAGCGCGCTGTATCATTCTTTTTAATGGTTAATGGTTAATGATCAATAGTTAATTAGGTTATCTATTTCAGCACTTTCATTTTCACCGTTTCTATGCGGGTATCTGTTACCAGCAGCACGTCAAATTCGTATTTGCCCAGGATGATCCGCTCTTTTATCTTAGGTATTGTTTCGTGCTCTGTGATGATGTAGCCAGATAACGTTTCTGACGCATCAGTAGGGAAATTGAAATCGTACTTCTCATTCAGGTAATCAAGTTCCAGCCTGCCGGAGAATATGTATTCGTTCTCAGATATTTGCTTTTCTACAAACTCCTGCTCGTCATACTCATCATTAATATCGCCAAAGATCTCTTCCAGCACATCTTCCATAGTCACGATACCTGCGGTGCCGCCAAATTCATCTATTACCCATGCTATGCTTTTACGCTCTTTGGTAAAGCGGTTCATCAGGTCTACTGCGCTCATAGCTTCAGGTACAGGAGTTATGGTGTGCAGTATGTCTTTTATCTCTTTTGGCCTGCGGTTCAGGTCCAGGTGGTGGATGTAACCTACAATATTGTCGATAGAGTCCTGGTATATAATGATCCTTGACAACTTTGTATCAATAAACCTGGCGCGGGCCTCGCCCACGGTAGTTGAAATGTCTATCGCTTCCACTTCATTGCGGGGCACCATACACTTGCGGATCTTCACGTTCACCAGGTAAAGTGCATTCTCAAAAAGCTCTGCATTAACTTCGCTGGTCTCATTTTCGTGGCCGTGCATACTTTGCTTTACCAGCAGCTCCAGGTCTACCCTGTTAAAGACTGCCTTGTTCTCTTTAATACGCACGTTGAACAGGTACTTGAGAATAAACTCAGAGATCGATACAAATATCTTTGCTACCGGGTAAAAGATGTAATACATCATTAACATAGGTATAGCGAAAATGCTAAGCACCGTTTCGGCCTTAGACCTGAAGATCGCTTTGGGGAGAAACTCGGCAAATATCAGGATCACTATGGTAGCTATCAGTGTATCTAATATTAGCTTGGTATATTCAGACAGCTCTATATGGTAAAAGGTGAGCAACTTTGCTGTTGCCGCAGCCGCCAGTAAACCATAGACTACTACCAATACATTAACCCCAACAAGACTGGTGCCTATAAACTCCGAGGGGTTGTCCATAAAGCGGGCAAGAATTCTGCCAGATAGCTTTCCCTGCTTTTTGCGCAACTCTATATTCAGCTTATTAGCCGATATAAAAGCGATCTCTGTACCTGCAAAAAAACCTATCAGCAGAATACATATCAGTATATATATCAGCAGGTGCATTATGTCCATACCCGCCAAAGATAATTAAAAGTTGGAAGTTGCGATTTCCAGTAAATTAATGTTGCTAATTCCATAAGGTGAGTAAATTTGGAGCAAAACCTCTATTGACCAGTAAAAATATCGTTCCACATAATGCTTACCAACTTTTGCGACAGTAACACAATAGTATCCCAGTGGGTACATGAGATCCGTGATATGGGCAAACAAACAGATAGTATGCGCTTCCGCCGGAATATGGAGCGTATAGGGGAAGTTATAGCCTACGAAATAAGCAAAACACTACCCTATAAAAAAACTTCGGTGCAAACCCAGATGGGGCTGTGCAATTGCGCTGTGCTGGAAACCCAGCCAGTATTAGCAACTATTCTCAGAGCCGGCCTGCCACTTTATAACGGATTACTGAATGTTTTTGACGGTGCGGATAGTGCTTTTATAGGCGCTTACCGCAAACATAATATGGACGATTCTTTTGAGATACACCAGCAATATATGACCAGCCCGCCGCTTGAAGGCCGGGCGCTGATCATTGCCGACCCTATGCTGGCCACGGGAGCATCGCTGGTGCTGGCCCTGACTACACTACTGGAGCATGACCAGCCAACACAAATACATATAGTTACCGCAATTGCCTGTACCGCAGGGATAAAGCATGTGCAGCAGCATTTTCCTGATGCACATATATGGGCAGGCGCTATAGATGACGAATTGACAGCCAAAGGGTATATAGTTCCCGGATTGGGTGATGCAGGAGACCTTGCATTTGGTAAAAAAAGGCAATTTTGAACCCAACCAAAATAATATTTGTCATTGTCTTGTATGTAAAGGATATTTCGCTTAATTTGGTGTCAGAATTTTTTATTAGCCTAATATAAAAGATAAAAAAGATGAAAAAATTATTACTTGGAGTTAGTGTAGCGGTGATGTTGGCAGGTTCGGTAAAAGCCCAGGATATACACTTTACTCAGTATTTTACTTCCCCTCTCACATTGAATCCTGCCATGACAGGCCTTGTTGCTGAAGACCTGAGGTTTGCAGCCAATTTTCGTACACAATGGTCTTCTGTGTCTTCTAACCCGTATATGACAGGTACCATTTCTTATGACATGGCAGTACTTAAAGGTAAATTACCTGAAGGCGACGCGCTTGGTATTGGTCTGTTGGTAGAATATGATAAATCAGGTTCTGGCGGGTTAACTAATACTGATGGTGGATTGTCTTTAGCTTACCATAAAGCTTTTGGCCGTAATAAAGATCAGCATTTGTCAATAGGCGCACAGGGAATACTTGTTCAAAAATCTATTGATGTCAACAAGCTTACTTTCGAAGACGAATACGACTTGGGCACAGGTACTTTTAACCCTGCGGCGAGTACGGAACATTTCCATAATACCGCTATAAGCTATCCTGATTTCAATGCGGGTATCATGTATTCCGGCAAAGTTGCTGAGCACGGTACTGCTTACATCGGGTACTCTTACTATCACCTTACAGAACCAACAGAAAGCTTCCTGGGTGATAATGCTACTATCCATAACCGTCAGACAGGCTACTTAGGTGGTTCTTTTGACATGAACCCGAATACAGTGCTTTATGCAAGCGCATTGTACCAGGCTCAGGCTTCTGCTACTGAAGTGCTGCTGGGCGCTGCCGTTGGTTTCATACTTAACCCGGGTCACGATCAGGAATATGTGAAAAACACCATTTTCTACCTTGGTGGCTGGTACCGCTACGGCGATGCAGTGGCTCCTTATGTAGCTATCGAATGGTCTAAAATGCGCTTAGGTGTAAGCTACGATGTTAACGTTTCAGGCTTTACCCCTGCTACAGGCGGTGCAGGCGCTTATGAAATATCACTCACTTACTTCGGCCGCATCAACAAGCACGAAAGGGCTCCTGTTTATAGCTGGTCATGTCCTAAATTATTCTAATAATTTCAATAATAAGATTTTGAAAACCGGCGTGATCGCCGGTTTTTCTTTTTTATTTTCTGTTGATGGTTTTATATCAGCTATCTATCAAGGAATAGAATAGTTAGGGATTGGAGACATACCTATGTCTCTACAATATTTTATCACTCCATTAGCTTCATGCCCAATTAGCCGATAAACGTCAGGGTACTTTTCTTTCATAGCTAGTAATCTTCCACACACTAAAATTAGCCGCTCCCCATCGGTGCCTCCAGCTAATAGTTCCTCAACAATAATATTAGCAAGAAATCCATAACCTGACTGGCCCAAGAGTTCATTTATACATTTTATCCTCTCAAATACTTCCATAATATTCAATTAAAGTCACTATAGCGTAAACACATCAAAACTACAATCCTTTGCCTTTACTAACGTACTTATTGTCTTTTATATAAAAGCGATATGGTCTCAGGGCATCGTCCATGGCATATGCTACCCCTACCCTTGTGGCTGCTACAATGTCTTTTTTGCTGATCTTAATGCCTCGGTCTTCTATATGTATTCCCGGGCCTTGCAAAGACAAACCAGAATGCTTTGTATGGATCCCAAGAGCCATGCTCATGGCACCAGGCCCGGCGGTCAGCAATGGTTGTAGTTTTTCCTTACCCCGTCTTTGAAGCATAACATTTATTCCTTCCATTGGTTCAATTGCGCGGATCAGGATCGCGTGAGGTGTATCCTGTATGTTGGTCACTACATTAAACAAATGATGAATACCGTAGCAAAGGTATACGTAAGCTGCACCGCCATGCCCGTAAATGATCTCAGTGCGATTGGTGCGGCGGTTGCCATAGGCATGTGATGCCTTGTCTGTAGCGCCCGCATAAGCTTCTGTTTCCACGATCATTCCTGATGTGAGGATGCCATCAAATCTTGTTACCAGGACTTTCCCTAGCAATTCTTTAGCTATTTTTACTACGTCTTTCCTGGCATAAAATGACTCTGTTAGTATCATGGTGCTCAAAAGTCGGGATTTGTAATTGGTAAATGGTGTTTTGGATTGTAAATTGTAAGTCAATATAATAAAATGAGTAAAGATACTAAGAGGGGTTATCTGTGCCTGATACCGATACCGATAGCCGATGGCGCATTGGAAACCCTACCACAGGAGGTTACCCGGTATACGGGAGAGATCGCTCATTACTTTGTAGAAAACGTACGAACTGCGCGTAGGTTTCTCCGCTCCTTGCACCCAACACTGGTGATAGACAGCCTTCAATTTTCAGAGATAGACAAACATACGGGCGCAGACACTACCCTGCTCCGCAACTGGCTAAAGGACGGTATAAATGTAGGTGTAATGAGCGAAGCGGGCTGCCCTGGAATAGCAGACCCCGGCGCTAACCTGGTAGCCATTGCACATGAGATAGGCGCAACCGTTATACCACTGACGGGGCCTAATTCGCTGATACTTGCGCTAATGGCATCGGGGCTTAACGGGCAGAGCTTTTCTTTTACAGGATATATACCGGTGAAAGACCCCATGCGCAGCAAACGGATCAAAGATCTGGAAGCGCTATCTCAAAAAGAAAAACAGACCCAGTTATTTATAGAAACACCTTACCGGAACGATGCTTTGCTCGCCGACCTGCTGAAACATTGCAGCCCCAGGACACGCATTTGCATAGCACAAAACATTACGGCGGCTGATAGTTTTATAAAGACAAAAACAGCCGCGGAATGGAGCAAGGATATACCTGTATTAGGAAAAATACCTGCAGTGTTTTTAATGTTGGGATAATGCATTCGATCGTAATGGAATTTAGTCGATGGGCGATGCCCATCGCTATCACATTACGCCCTTGCAGGGCTCCTCCTGTTACCTAACGTTACGGCCTTTCCATTTGTAATTGCCAATAAGGCCGAGGAAACCTGCTGATATTATATATGCGATATGCATGGGCTGCAACGCCGGGAAATATCGCATTACCCATTCATCTCCAAAGAAGCGGGCAACCGGCTTTAAGAAGATGATCTCTGCAATGATCTTAATGGCAAGCATACCCGCAAGAAAATAGAACAATACAGGATTGAAAATAGCGGCTATTGCTACTACTAAAAAAGACAGGTTAAAGAGATAAACGAGCAGCAAAATAGCCGTTAACCGTGTATCGTTGTATTTGCCTGACTTGGAGGCCCAGCGGATGCGTTGCTGCATAAAGCTGCGCCAGTCCGGTTGTGGTGCGGTGGCCATAATTGCTTTCTGCGACCGGAGATAGGATATGTGTGCATTAGGCAACCTGCTTAGTTTCATCATTAGTAGCAGGTCGTCGCCGGAGGCAAGGTGGTCTACCCCTTCGTAACCGCGTACCTGCTCGTAAGCTACTTTACTAAAAGCAAGATTAGCGCCATTGCTCATATTACCGAGTTTCAGAGCATGGGCTGCCGCTGTGATGCCCTGCATGCTCATAAAATCTATCAGCTGGAATATTTGTACAAGGCTGTGGTTCGCAGTATATATAACAGGGGCTACCACCATTACCGGCATTTCCTGCTCATAAATAGCAGCTATATGCGCCAGCCACAAGTTCGGTGCCGTACAGTCAGCATCTGTAGTTACAACGAGCGTACCATTACTTTGCGCTATGCCTGCCGCCAGTGCCGCCTTTTTATAGGCAACCATTTTGCTGTCAGCATTTATATATTCTGCAAGGCTGATACGGATGACATTCCTTCCTGCATATTCATGAACTATGCCCGCTGTATTATCTTCAGAATGATCGTCAACCACTATTACTTCAAAAAGGTGTGCAGGATATTTTTGCGCCAATATCGAATCTATGCAGGCGCCTATATTCCGTTCTTCATTACGCGCCGGAATGATGATGGATATAAAAGTAGATGGCTGATAGTGCTGTGGCAGCACGAAATCTTGTTTACTGGCCCAGCCTTTACGATAAGCCAGCATCAGCAAGGCGTAGCCCAATGTAAGTAAAGAACAGGTAAAGACGAGCAAGTGCATGGCTACAGCAGGCGCACAGCTATCTGCTGCGCATTTTGGTGATCAAATACCTGGTGGCCTTTCTCCAGCACATATAGTTGCACGGTATCAAGCCCTTCTTTAAAATTTTTGGCTAATGAGGGCGGTATGATCCTATCCTGCGCACCCATGAAAATAGATACCGGTATATGGTACTGGCCTATCAACCGTTTTAGCTTTGTAGGAGATGGAATAATGTCGCTCATGCCGGGCCACACCTGCAGCAGGAACTTGCGGCTGTTTTCGGAATGCAGAAAATAGGTAACAAACCTATGCCGGGCAGCATTTACCAGGTGTTTCTTATTCAGCCAGTTGAGCACAGTAAAAAAGCGCTGAGGTTTCTCCAGCATATTCTTAAAAAGCTTTCTACCAATAAATGTACGGGTGAGGAAATAGTAGTAGAAATTGATGGTAAGGCCATCGGCGGCAATAAGCACTACTTTGTCTATGGCTTCGGGAATACCTTCTATAATGGAAAGACACACCCTGCCACCCATGCTATACCCTAATAAGGATATCTTTTCGACTTTATAGGTAGCTTTTATTCTGTCTACCATATCCGAAAGCTGTGGTTTTGTAAGTTTCACGCCATCGGGCCATTTGCTTTCTCCATGATGCGGCAGATCGAAAGATAGAATAGTATATTCCTTGGCAAGATATTCTTTGAAAGCGCCAAAAATATGGGCGTCATTCCCATAACCATGAAATGCCAGCAACAGCCGCTTGCCACTGCCCCACTGCAGGTAATGTAATTTTTCGTTTCCTACTGAAATGTAATTAGATAATTCGTCCATTGTATATGCGGCCAAAGATAGCATATCCCGTTTTTACTGAAGGCAGGCTATTCTTCCAGCAGATAAGTTACCTGGCACAAATTGCAATAAAAACTGCGGCGATGGGTTTTACCCAGGTGCCCAAAAGAAAACGGTACATGATCGCGCGGGCATATTTTTTTGGTATGTGCCAGCCAGTGCTGTTTTAATTCATACGCCTTTTTCCACTCATAAAACTGGAAGCAATAGATGCGCGCTTCTTTGATCATCAATTTCTGAAGCTTTAAAGGTATCGCGCCAACCTCGCTAAGCGGATTTATCCTAACCCGGAACAGCACTTCATTCTTAATAATATTACCCACACCTGCAAATATGTGTTGATCGAGCAATGCGTCGCATGCAAGCGTTTTGGGAATTGTACTCAATTTTTTCAGCGCAGCTTTAGGGTCCCATGTGTCTGACATTACATCGCCTGTCCAGTCATAAAGCTCGTCAAGCGGCTCATCAATTATTTTTACCGAGCAGGTATAAAAGTTAAGCTCGCCGCTTTTGAATTGCATGCTGAGGCGAGGGGGTGAGTCCTTTCGTTCATTGATACGGTAACTACCAAACATCATGAGATGGATACGTACCGTGAACGTTTTGAAACAGATAAGGAACTGCTTGCCAAAGCTTTTAAAATCGATTATGGTCTCCCCTGCCAGGCGTTGTATATCTTCTTTACTATTGCCGGTTACTGCAATTATCTTTTTCTTTTTAAACGCCTGTACTTCTTCTTTCAGGATGACTATTGACGGACCTTCTGGCATAACTATCTATGTTTCATGATTAGCCGGTAACAAACATCGCACCAACATATTGTGGAACAATTTTTAAAGCTGAATATACCACACCATCAGCCATGGACCTGCTAATAAAGATATTTGGAGAAGGAAAAGACCTTAACACTTTGCAAATGGTTTGCAGGGGCATTGTGGTGTTCCTGATCACATTGGTATTAATAAGGATCTCCGGGAGGCGATCGTTTGGCATCCGGACGCCGCTGGATAACATAGTATTGATACTACTTGGCTCTATTTTGAGCAGGGCTGTAGTGGGTGCGTCTCCGTTCGTTCCCACCATTGCAACCTGTACTGCCATGGTGCTTATTCACCGCCTGCTGGGGTGGATAATAGCGCACAATAAGCCCTTCGGGAAGCTGGTAGAAGGGGAGAGGATATTGCTATTTAAAAACGGGCAGTTTATTAAAGAGAATATGGACAAAGCACTGGTGTGCGAGCAAGATGTGATGCAAGGCGTACGCAAATCAGCGCTCACTGAATCGCTCGATAGAATAGATGCGATATATATGGAACGGAATGGGGAAATAAGCGCGATCAAAAAAGAGGAATAGCCTTGTTTCTAGGCTATTATCCATGTGGCATAATATTTATCTTATCGTTGTAAACTTTAAAAACTATTACTATGGCAAAGACCGCGACAGCAAAGAAAAGCAGCGCACCAGCAAAAAAGAACGCTGCTACTGCTACAAAACAACAACCATCTTCAAAATCAGGAGACTCTATGCTCCAGGATTTTTTTGCTGATGAGCTGAAAGACATTTACTGGGCCGAAAAACACCTGGTGAAAACATTACCAAAAATGAAGAGAGCGGCCACTTCACCTGAACTGCAACAGGCATTTGCAGACCACCTGCAAACAACGATGACGCATGTGAGCCGCCTGGAGCAAGTGTTTGAACTGCTGGGCAAAAAGCCACAGGCAAAGAAATGCGATGCCATGGCCGGGATTACTGAAGAAGGCGCGGGTATTATAGAAGAGACGGAAAAAGGCACAGCCACACGCGATGTAGGCCTGATACTCGCCGGCCAGAAAGTAGAACACTACGAAATAGCTACTTATGGCGGCCTGGCACAGCTGGCACGAACCCTGGGCCACGATGATGTAGCCGAAATACTGGAAACAACACTTGCCGAAGAAAAAGAAGCAGATGACTTGCTGACTGACATTGCTGAAAACAAAGTAAACTACTCAGCAAGCCAGGAAGCAAGCGATAAAAAATAGCGACGACGATAATAAGAAATGTAAAATGCCGCAGGCGCCGTAAACAGGCTCTTGCGGCATTTGATCTTATTTCTTGATCAATTCTCTTACCTGGTTTAGTTTGTGCATCTCCAATATAGTGGTCATGCCGTCTTCACTTTCGCGGTACATGGGCACAAATTTGACACCGAAGCGCATTTCTCGGTAGGTGTAGGAGGTGCGCCTTAGTACAGGGCTTGAAAATACCTCATCGAAGCCAGTAACGAGCACATATAGCTCCACATCGGCAGTTACTATATCATCGGCAGTAAACCCATATAGCGGGCTATCCTGATCTATAGCGTGCACCACAGTCCAGTTCATAGGCAGGTTATCTACTTTGTACCGTTCCAGGGTCAGGTCGTAAAATTTGTAGGTGGGGTTACCATTCTCTTCTACCCTGAGCGCTATGTTCACTTTTATCTCCACATTCGTGAGCGTATGATTGTCTTTGTAGGTAACGAAGCGGAACATAAGCCCGGTCTTATCGTGATAGGGAGCGATGAGGGCAAAGTCGCTAAACTGGAGGTACGACTTAGGCTTGGCGAAACGCCCGTAAATAAGGCCGGTAGCAATGGCAAAGGATAAGAAGCCGCTCAGCGCCTCGAGCGAGGCAATGATATTGGCGGTGTCTCCCATAGGGTTTATGCGGCCATAGCCTACGGTGGTAAATGTCTGCGTACTGAAGTAAAAAACCTCTTTGAACCGCTGCCAGCCACCCTGCGATATCATGCCCGTTAACTGGTCTGAACCTATGAGCAGGTAAGTGGTGGTAAACAACAAATTAATAACCACATAAAAGATAAGAATAACCCCTATAAACTTCCAGGTGGGGATAGTCAGCATTCTCTGGTAAACGCTGATACGGCGCAGTGGGGATATGCCTTCCCTGCGCAGGTTAAAACTACCGTCTTTATTAATAAACCTGCCGCCAACACTATCGGCATTACTGCCGAAACCAGTATCATTGTTGGTTTTCAGCAGCGGGTTATATTTTTTGAAAGAACTCATACTCATAATGATTAGCTGATGAGCGAAATTAGCTAATTAGCTGATTTTTCCCTCAATACCTACAAATTAGCTGATTAGCGAGATCAGCTATTTAGCTGATGTGCCACCTGTCTCGGTAAATTAGCTAATCAGCATTATCAGCTAATCAGCTCATTAACCTTTTATCTGTGTCAGGGCATTTACCAGCGCATCCAGCTCCCCTGTGGTGGTGTATATATTGGGGGTTATGCGGCAGCCACGTACGCCTGCATTGTCTATGGCTACAGTGTATATTTTATATTGCTTTAGTAGTGTATCGGCAAGGTCGGCGGGCTTCATTCCTTTTATGCCTACGTTGGCTATAGCACATGAGCGAGCAGGATCGGAAGGCGTATAAATTACGACATGTGGCAGATGACGCACTTTATTTACCCAATAGTTTTGCAGGTAGCGCAGCCGGGCTTCTTTCCGCTCAGCGCCTATTTTCCCGTAGTAATCTATGGCATCTGCAATAGTAAGGTCTGTGGCTACGGGTATGGTACCTGTATGATTCAGCCTTAAAATGTCATCGTCCTGTTTACCGGCTTCAGCGAATAGCGGCCACACCTTGCCGATGTTCTCCTTCTTCACATATAGCATACCTGCGCCCAGCGGCGTGCTGAGCCA
>JABDHF010000055.1 GCA_013285595.1 Bacteroidota bacterium | reverse complement strand
CGGTCTGAATATACTTCCCATGTACGGGTAGTTACATTATCTGCACTGTTTTTTAGTATCTCAATATCCTCGTGCGGAAGCTCATACTGCTCCGGCAGATTAAATAATTTTTTACCTTCGGTCTGGGCATTTGCACACAAAAATTGGAAACACGAAAGAAATACAATTGCAGCCCTTACAGTTATTCTCATCTATTTGAATTGGTTATTTAATAAAAAAATTGTACTTGATATTAGAAGCAAATTTTAAGTCATCGAAAAACAGTTTCTTTTGCACGTTCTTGTCCTTCCCTGCATTGTCTGGATAATAGATATTCACAACAATATTGTCTTCAGTGCAACCCGACACATATTGGAGCTCTTTTGGTAAAAAATCGAGCAGATAACCGGGATGATCTGAAAGCAGTTCCTGGTTCAGGTAGTAGTTGGTAACATAAAAATCTATAACGATCTTCTGTAACCCTGACAGCTTATCTTTATACAGCACATCTCTCAGTTGCCTTTTGTCTTCAAGAGACGATGGATATTTTAGCTTTCTTTCTGTAAGCTTATTGGTAAGCTCGCCAAATTTATCGGGTGTGCGGGAATAGAAAGGTTTATCGCCATTACTGATATAAAGGAGATAGCTAGTGCTTTTATCTTTTGTATTTACCGAATCGATGACCTTTGTAAAAATATAGTCCATCATGCTGGATGAAAGGCCGGCGCCACCTCTTTCGCTATTGTCGATATAAATGATATGCAGTTGCTGGGCCTTAGCGCCAAGAGGCGATGCTGCTATCAGCAGCATACTCACAAACAAACAATAGAATGCCTTTTTCATAGATATCATTTTTGAGTTACTGCCACCTGGCCAATACAATTATCCGGATTCAACGTAACGTGTACACTTAGAATGTTTGTGCCCTTGTTACTATAGAGCCATGAACAGTATGAGTTAATATCTTTTGGCGGCCGGCCGGCAATATTTACAATTGTTTGCTGGTTGCCGCAGAAGTATTGCTTGATCATGCTGTAATATTCAGGCGGCATTTCACCGTCATATTTAGGATCTGTAATTATGCGCAGCGTCTTAGTTATATCGGCTTCTATCTCACCGGTTGGTTTGTGAGCCGGCGGCTTTGCACCGGGAGCCAGTGGCTTGTTCTTCACGATCACATCAATAAACTTACCGCCCTGCGACTTATCGGCCATTACCACACTAAGGTTTATCTTGGTGGTACCGGGGCTCATAAATGTATAGGTTACTTTTTGTGCAGTGCTTGTTTCACCGGTCTCATCGTTGCGCCACAGGTAGGTGGCCACATTTGGCGTATTGCATGAATATGTGGCTTTCTCCCCTACTATTGCATTGTTAGGGCCATCAATGGCGAAATTAGCTAAAGGCACATCGGCTATTCTTGGAATAACGTTAATGACTACAGTAGAGTCAACGAGCTTGCCAAAACTACCAGATACTTCCAGGATAATGGAGTACTTACCTGCAGAGATATAGTGATGGCTACCTGAGCTGCTGATGCTGGACTCACCATCACCAAAATTCCATTTCCACCTGGCAGCGCCCCTGGTCTCATCTTTATATACAATACTATCCCCTTCTTTTATATCCCGGGGCTGAATAGTAAAGAATGGCTTATTCAATTTATCGCCACTGGAACACTTTTTCAAAGCAAGTATTACCGATGCGATCAACAATACCCCAACAATAAGAAATATCAACCTTTTATCCATAATGCTACCTTCTGTTACTTTTTTAAATAATTGAAATTTTCACTCCCAGGTTTATGCCAAAACTGCTGGCAGATACCCCGCTAAGCGAATTCAGCATAGAGTTATAGCTACCTACTTTATCAGTGAGCAAATAATTTTTGTTATTGGCAGAGTTGCTGAACGACTGGGACATATAGTATGCTCCAAGATCTAGCAAAAATCCTTTGGAGATTTTATAAGTCAATGCTGGTTGTACAATAAACCCTATAGAACCTGTAGCAAAAGAAACGGTACCCGAATTACTTGATGGCGCTTTATTCAAACCCACATTATACCCTTTACCATTTAAGGCTGCGATCTGGTCTGCAGAATAATTAGCGCCTGAAATTATCCAGTCTTCTCGGGCAGGTGTTGCATTCTGGTCATAAACAGCAGCGCCATCGTAATGTTGTCCATTTGCATTACTGCCCGAAACATTAAATGCATAGATAGCGCCATAGTTGAACGCAGCGTTTGTAGTATATGAATTGGAAACACTCAAATTAAAAAGAACACCTGCATCGGCAGCAAATCCCCATTTGTCGTTGAATTTAGTTTTGAATTTCAGCAATATGGGAATGTTAAGGCTGGTCGTTTTTATTTTTTCCGATATGGCATTTGCTGCGGTCACTACCTGGCGGTAAGTATTGTTCTGGGCATCTGTGGCCTTATACTCCACATGAAAATTATCCATCTGCATGGTACCTCCCTGGCTAAAATAAGCAATACCAGTGCCTAAACCTATGGTGGCTTTTTTACCAAAATAATATTCAAGCTGAGCGTCGAAACCAAAGGTATTGCCACTGCTAAAATGCGGTGCGGAATAAACCGTGTTTGCCCCGATAACTGAATTATAATTTTTAGTGAAATCCAGTGCAGTAACTGATTCGCTTAGTGTGCCACCTTTAGCATTGATAGCTACGTACAAGTGCGAAACATTGCTATGTGCATGTGGTGTGGCCGGCCTTGCGGGCTTGCCTGGTATCTGCTCTTCATCAGTGGTTTCAGCGCTGGTCCTCTTCATAATACGTGGATCAACAATAATAACGCTATCTATCTTTACCGTCGACATATTGTCTGACACGATCAATGTCATCATTACGGTATTATCCGATGACTCTAATGGCGCTCCTTTTAAAGAGATACCTACCATTTTCTTTTGGAGCAATACCCTTACTTTATTTTCACGCTGCAATGGCTTATAGTCTATGTCAGCCTTTATCAACTTCACACTTTTCAGGCCCGTAGGATTACGGGTAGCAAGTATTTCGCAATATCTTTTCACCGTCATGCAGGTTGCTTCATGAAAGGTTACTTCAGGAATGAATTTTTTCATATCAAAATCCACCATCGCATGGTCGCTGGTAAAGAGCCCGATAAACCTGCTCACCGATGCGTCGGTGACCTTTGGCTGATCTACGGTATTAAGTGTAGCGTACTCAATATAATTATTGACCAGTGCGTCGATCTTATTGAACAACGACAGGTACTGATCACTGGTTTGCGCCTGTGTGGCCACCGAACCTAATACAAGTAATAAAATGAGTATTTTCTTCATGACAGTAAATTCAAACTATTAAATAAATCTATTCCTTTATAAACCTTGAATCCGCCATTTTCACACCGTTGCTGTAATACTCCATAAAATAAACTGAGGGTTGCAACGCCGAAATATCAATTCTTGTTTTCAACACTTGCAATGGCAATGAAAGTACTTGCTTACCGGTAATATCCATGATCTTAACCCAGGTGTCGTTATTCACGTTATCAAATTCAACATCCAGGTAATTATTAGCAGGGTTAGGATAGACTTTTGTTGCCACCGGGTTACCATTGCTATTGGGTGTGTTCCTGTTATGAGACGGTGTGCCCCAGTAAGATTTCTGGAAGCATTGCTGCGACGGGTCAGTTGTGATCACCCAGTATGCACGCTTCATATCAGGCGATGGCAGCGAGAGGTTCTGATTTTTTTCACCTGTTAACGTATCCGGGAGCAGTGTAGTGGTATCGTCATACCCCCACTGGTACTGCATGCCATTTTCAAGACAGATGAGGTTAGATTCAAAACTAACAATAGTATCCTGCGCTTGCGATGCCGATGAGCCAACAGTGATCGTAGAGCTTGCAAAGCTTTTGCAATGCGTGGTAGTATTTGAATCGGTCAGCGTCACTATTGCCGAACCCGCAGCCATAAAATTCACCAGCGCATTTTGATGTGATGTCTTTTCCTGCGCCCATATTACCGTACCGCTGGAAGCGCTCCAGGTATAAGCTTCACCAGCGGATGCGGGTACTGCCGCACCGAAATTCTGAGACATGGTATTCATGCACAATGAAGATGGCGGAGCTATGGAAATAACAGGAGCAGCAGGCAGCGGATTAATAACCAGGGCAAACGATACCACGTGTCCGGTACAGCTGTTGGCAGATGGAGTGATCCTGATCGTATCACTTATAGGAGCAGCTGAGCTATTTGTGGCAGTAAATGAACTTATATTTCCTGTTCCGCTCGTTGCCAGGCCTATCGAGGAGTTAGCATTTGTCCAGCTATAAGTGGTTCCTGTTACCGGGCCGGCAAAAGTAACAGCGTTGGTAGCGCTTTTGCTGCATAGTACCTGGTTGGCCACGGCGGTTACGGATGGCGTTGGGTTAATGGTAAGCGCCAGCGACTGGGCGGTGCCAGAACAACCGTTTGCCAGCGGCATCACTGTAACCGTAGCGGTGACGGGGGCGCTTGTAGCATTAGTAGCAGTGAACGGGGTAATAGTAGTTCCGCTGCCGCTTGCTGCCAGCCCAACAGATGTGTTCGTATTTGTCCACGAGAAAGTAGTGCCTGCGGTTGCGCTCGTAAATAACTCGGCAATGGAAGACGTGTTATTGCAAACCTGCTGGCTGGCCGGGGCAATGGTAACACCGGGAGTAGGATTAACCGTGAGAGTAAAACTACGAGTGGCCCCTGCGCAACTTGCAGCAGATGGCGTTACTGAAAAAATTGCCGTTACCGGGTCGCTGGTAATATTAGCGGCAGTGAACGGTGCAATATTACTTGTGCCGCTATTTGCTAACCCGATAGAGGGGTTAGAATTAACCCAGGTATAGGTAGCAATGCTCACCGTACTGGTAAAGTCAATTGCTGTTGTCATAGCTCCGTTACAAAGCGACTGGCCAGATGGCGTAGCCATATTAGGCGTCGGCTTTACTGTTATCGTTGCAGTACCGGGAACGCCGGAGCAGCCATTGGCAACCGGGGTCACCGTAATGGTGGCCACAACATTAGCTGCACTAACATTAATAGCATTAAAGCCCGATATATCGGTAGCTCCACTTCCCGCAAGGCCTATCGACATAAGGTTATTCACCCAGTTATAGGAGGTTGCGGAACCACTAAAATGGATGAGTGCGGTTGATGCATTATTACATACCGACTGTGATGGCAGCGAAACAGTTACAATGGGTAATGGGTTAACAGAAACAGTACTTGTAGATACACAGCCCGCCGCAGACATTGCGGTGATAGTCGCGGTCGATGTAGTAGTTACAGCGCCTCCGGTAGTTAAGCCAGTATTTGTAGAAATAGAGGCTACAGCAACATTGCTGCTGCTCCATGTAGCTGAGGGAGATGCATTCAGATCTGTGGTTTGGCCTGCGCATACGTTAAGCGTACCAGTGATAACCGGTAGAGGGTTAACCGTAACAGTAGCAATAGCGGCACAGCCTGTGCCGGCCGTGCTGGTAATACTTACCGTTGTTGCTGCACTCACATTGCCACCGGTAACCACGCCCGCTGAGCTAACAGATGCGGCCCCAACATTACTGCTACTCCAGGCGCCAGAAGGGGAAGCACTTAAATTTGTGGTCAGCCCGGCACAAATACGCAACAACCCCGTTATGGCTGGCGCCGGGTTAACAGATACGGTGGTTGCCGAGCTGCAGCCAGCCGCTGAGGTGGCAGTAATAGTAGTAGTAGTTTGCGCACTTACTCCTCCCCCTGTAACGGAACCTGTCGCCGCAATAACCGAAGCCACTGCGGGATTACTACTGCTCCACGTGCCAGAAGGAGACGCAGTAAGTGTAAATGACTGGCCTCCACAAACAGGGACAGAACCGGTAATTACTGGTAATTGATTAACGGTAACAGAAGCAAGCGAGGTGCACCCGGCAGTAGAAGTAGCTGTAATATTAACAGTAGCTGGTGCAGACACTGCACCTCCTGTAACCATGCCTGTTGACAGGTTAACAGAGGCAATGGTTGCGTTAGCGCTACTCCATGTAGCAGATGGTGTTACGTTTAAGTCTGTTGACATACCGGAGCAAACGTGCAGTATGCCAGTTATTGCGGGTGCAGGATTAACGGTGACCGTAGCAGTTGCTGAGCAGCCGGCTACAGAGTTAGCAATAATGTCAACCGTCGATACCCCAGAAACAGCGGCCCCGGTAACAACGCCCGTTGCAGGCACTACAGTAGCAACCGCAGCGCTGCCGCCGCTCCATGTACCTGATGGGCTTGCACTCAATGTTGTAGACTGGCCTGCACAAATACGAAGTATTCCCGTTATCACCGGCAGTGAATTGACCGTAACAATAGTAGTAACCGGTCCGCACCCCCCCGTATAGGTGATGGTTGCAGTTCCGGGCGTTATACCGCCCGTTACATGGCCCGTAGCGTTAACTGATGCCACGGCTATAGCGCTGCTCAGCCATGTGCCACCCGCTGTCGCGTCGGTTAAGTGAGTTGTTGCCCCGGAGCAGATATTCATGATACCCAATATTGCAGCAGTTGCCGCATTTACTGTTACGGTAGCACTAACGGCACACGTGGTAGCTGTTATTCTGTAAGTTATGGTTGCAGTGCCTGCGGTAACACCACCTACTGCACCGGTGGTAGTACCAGATGTAGCCACGTCGGTATTGCTGCTGCTCCAGGTACCACCTGTTGTAGCGTCACTTAAGCTTATCGTTAAGCCAGGGCACACAGCTGAAGCGCCTCCGATATCTGCTGGTAACGGATTGATCGTTACGGGCACATTACTTGTGCAGCCATTTGTTGCTGTATAAGTTATAGTAGCCGAAACAGGGGTGGTAGCAACAGTAACCGATGCAGTAACAATGCCCGATGAAGAACCGACCACAGCAACTCCAGAGCTACTGCTCCACGTGCCGCCGGTAGTAGCATCGGTCAAAATTGTTGTTGCGCCCTGGCATACTGTTAGCGTTCCGCCCGGTGTTTCGGGTAATGGGTTAACGGTTACTATGGCTACAACGAAACAGGGCCCTCCTGTAGAATAGGTAATGGTAGCCGTTCCCGCTGCCACACCAGTCACCACGCAGGTGCTGCCGGTTGCCGCAATGGTCGCTGCAGCGCCGGTCGACGTCCATGCCCCTCCCGGTGTCGCATCTGTTAGTGTGATCGTACTTTGCATACAAACCTGGAAAGTCGCTCCTGCTATCCCACTGGGGGGAACACATGCCCACACCTTATTCCCTGTCCCTGCGATCAATCCCACCAAAAATATCAGTAATAAATATCGTTTCATAGTTGGTGCATTATACGGTGTATCAAAAAAAGATTACTCTAGTGGCTTCCTAACTGTTTTATACCATTTGCTATTGCATCAGCATTTGCTTTCTGGTCATTCATCTTTTGTATCTGGTCCTGTGTTTTTTGCAGCTCACTGGTTGCCTTTCTAGCATCAGACCTGGTAGTATTAAAGCTCTTGGCAAGGGCAAAGTAATCAGAATAGCCTTTGGCCACTGTTCTTACAAGGCTGCTCGAATCGGAAGTCAGGCCGGCGATAGAGTTCGAAATTGTAGCGCCAATAATTTGCGGATCAACGTTCGACCCGTTATTAAGCAGCCCAATATTAGAGTCTATATCAGCCAGTTGTTTTGACAACAACTTTTGCTTGTGCTCAAAAGCATTATATCTCTCCAGTTTATCGTTATCAGAAGAATCCATCTGACGTGGAGTCTCATAATATGCATAGAAAATTATCGCCACTGGCAATATGCACAAGGCTACGAAAATGAAAAAAAACTGCCAGAATAACTTTGATCTTTCTTTGGAATTTTGCGGTTTCATAATATTATAAAAAAAAAGCGTTAATCAAAAATGGAGAATTTCTTTCCTTTATCTTTTGGAGTTTCTATAGTTCGCTGCGGGCCAACATCAAACTTTTCATTCCTTCTGTTTATCAGCTTCAGGTCTTTTAGTTTTTCAAGCAGGTCAGCCCACATATTCAGGAAATTCAGCAGCGGCTGAAACGAGCCGTATATATCATCGTGTACATAGTCGGCATCAATCGCATTCCCTATCATTTCCTCAAACCTCGTAGGGCTTATGTCGTTCATCTCCCTGAAATGCTGCAGTACTTCTTCTTTCTCTTTATCAGAAATTATATTGATAGGTATTTTAATAGCATTGGCCAGCTGCACGATAGCATTAGCCAGGTACACAGGCGACTGTTTAGAATACATCGTCCGGAAATAGAAAAATTCTGATGCAATAAGCCTCATATTACTTTCACAGATCGCCCTTATGTTCTGCCCCAGCACTGTGTTCTGCCCGTCTATAAACGTCTTCTGTATTATTTCATGGCAGTACTCCTGTATGCGGGTAAAGTACTCCCCTACGTAGTTATATATCTGCCGGGTGCCGGGGTGCGCACTTACGAATGCACATGGCGGTATATAATTGTTATCACGCACCAGCTCATCACTTTTTACCGTAAAGCGTGCAATAGGGAAATGAAAGGCCCCCATGCTTGTGGTATTCAATGATTCTTCGGTGATCAGGTTTAGCTTGTATGTATTTACATTAAACGGATTCCGTGGCGGATATTCGTCAGCTGCGGGCTCCCCAAATGGCAATCTTGTAAACGGATCAACACTGATAACGGCCAAATAATTTACATTGGTTTTCCTACGGTCATCAAGATTTGAAGTCGGTACAAAGATCTCATTATCGCTCACCAATTCAGGATCTATGCCCGGTATGATCTCTATACGGCAACCGCCGATAGTAATAGCCCGGCAAAGGCTGATGTTTATTTTAAATTTCCTGGATTGCGACGACATTACATTGCACTCCAGTGCATTCTTTTCGCCCGGCTCCGGGCAAAGCAGTCCATAACTATTCGCATTTACCGTAATAGCCGACAGGTCCCTGACAAGGTCTAGCAGTGCATTTTCACTATTGGTAAAATGCTGACGGCTTATTTTCATGCCGTCAATCCAGTTCGTCAGGTGAAATTGCAGTTTAGGAAGCATTATTTATTAATATTTTGTTTTTCTAATTAACACGGAACAAACCTAAAAAATAAACACAAAGATGTCAAACCCTATTAAAAATACATTGCACTATACCAGCCCTACCCTCTTTGCTACGATCACCTTCTTTTCACTGATCTTATTGTCCGTGATCGTCAGATCAGGATCTATATATTTCGGTGAACTGAAAAAAGATGGTTTTTCATAAAATATCCAGCCATGTGGCATGTTGCTGTTATCCAGGTATTGGATAGGCTCCATGTCGAACTTGTGGTTATAATTCTGGATAAACGACATAAACCAATCGCCAAACTGCATGCCAAGCGGGGCTTTTGCCTTACTGTTAACAAGGCGGTTGTCATTAAGCGATTTTGAAAACTCCATTTCCAGCATATAGATCTTTGTAGTATCTATTTTATCGAAATCAATTTCTTTCTCCTCATCAGGGAAATACCACACCTTATATATCTCCTGTGGTATGCTGGCATAAGCATCGAAACTGAGTACAAAAAACTGGGGAATAACAAACGTAATTATAGACAAAGAATAGCTGGGTGCTATATATACTGATTGGAAGTGGGCGAAAAGCAGGGTAAACCCTATCATTCCCAAAGCAGTGGTAGCAGTTACGAACAACCCTTTACTCCATTCTTCATTACGCAGCTCTCCGAAAAAATTCTTTTGCAGCAGAAAACATAAAAGATAGCCAAGCCCTAAAAAAAGGAACTGGAAAACAAAGAAATAAACCATAGAATCTGCAACGCCCGACATTAACCCAAAAAAGCCTACCACAGAAATAAGAATAGTAAACAATAATAAAAACAAAATCGCCTTCATACCACGTAGCTGGCCGGTGCTGCCATTCATCACATAGAATGGTATAATAGCGCCGAGAAATATGATTGCCAAAACAATTGAATATATAATCAAAGACATAATCAAAAAGTTAAATCAAATATAAGAATTAAATCCTAAAAATGAATGCTCCCTGGCCGCAGCTGTTTTCAGGTATTTGCAATCCTCTTCGGGAAGCAAAATAATATTAATTTCAGCGCTTACAGGGAAAAAATAAGGTATAATAAAATTAATTACATTTCTGCATTTGCCGCCGTCTCCAAAATCTGCATATTCTTCAAACGGAATATCGTAAACCATCAGGTCGTAGCAAAAGGAATGCACAATACAACTCTCGGAAATAACCGAATCAACCCCTAAAAATGCATTATCGAGGCTGGCCATATGAACGTTTGACTTTAGTATATGGGGTTTATTCTTTTGTTTCACCACCACAATATTATAGGTCAATATCTTGCTGAGCGTCTCTGATATTAATTTTACATCAGCCCGTATTTTATTCGACAGCGGCAGTATGTGCAGTAAAGTAAGCACTTGTATATCTGTCAGGAATTTGCTGTTGCCGTAAAAGTATTCAAAAAACTTCCTGGTGCTTTGTGTGTTCTTATTACTGTAAAGATCGCGCTCTATTATCTCCAGCTGCAACGAACTTTGATGAAACTCGTTCTCAAAAGAGCTAAAAAACTTGCGGGCGTGCTCTTCTTGCTTTCTATGTATCAAAAACTCGTTCTGGCCATCATTTGCTGCGCTCCTTCTGCCTTTGGCATGTACCACGCCTTCAGGCAACATGTCATACAGGCCTTCCCTGTTCAGTTCAAAAACCAGCTGATCTTCTTCATTTTCATTATCCCTGTCAGCCCAAGATATGCTGTTCACATCCTTTGAAATAAATCTCCTGAAAATACTAACATTCCTGAAGAAAATATCATCTGCGGGCAAGCCGTGGTCTACCAGTTCTGCAGCTATTACATTAGCCTTATAATCTTCCGTTATAGACAGCACTTCATTCAGCAATATTTCCCTGTCCCCGTTACTTAATGCCATAACACAATGATCCCCCTGAAATAATTGTTCTTAGGTAATACCCGGATCCTGAAAGTAAAATGAAGCTTAAAGATAACGCATAGATTGAATGCTACACACTCCTTCATAAAATAATAAAGATATTATTTCATTTAATTTCTAGTTAGTTCCTAATGTTACTGATAAACAAGGATGTTTTTGAGCTATAAAAATAAGTATTATAAAATATATACAAATAAATAACAAAGCATATGTAGTTACTCACAACGAATGAATTTTATTGTACCTAACAAAATAATCTGCGTATGTAAAAGCAATGCAACACATATGCATAGAATACCAAAAGCATCTTGGCTATATAGTTCATACAAGCTTAATCGTCCTGTTTGAATGTGTGTCGGTAACGTTCTATCTTTGGAAATAGCATAACCATTTGGCTTCCGGGTAAAAAGCGATTTGTTTGCACGAAATTATCAGGCATGATTCAGGTAAAGGATCGGAAGTTTATTTTTCTCTGGGATATATTTATAGCTCTGCTGGCAACCTATGCCGCTATCGAGATCCCGTATAGCATGGTGGTGCATTTTGCACCAAACGCCGTCGTCATTTCGCTCAACTGGCTGGTAACATTATCTTTTATTGCCGACATCTATGTCAGGTATCGCAGCATTGTATACCTGAATAAGAACTCAGAGCACAAGACAGTAAAGAATAAATATCCACTCGGCTGGCTGGCGATCGATGTGTTATCGGCCATTCCATTCGACCTGATCCCTTTTTTGGGTTTTCTCCGGATACTCAGGTTATTAAAAGTACTTAGGGTTGTTAGCTTCCGCGCCACCTGGTTATACCGTATCAATTTTAACCCGGTTATTGTCCGCCTTAGTTTTTTCTCTTATTTCCTTGCATTATGTGCTCATAATATTTCGTGTATCTGGCTCTACCTCCGCATTCCATATGATAAGATGGAGGCTGCAAGCCATAACGTTGATATGGTAAACGAGTATGTAAAGGCACTATACTGGAGCATTACCACCATCACCACTATAGGTTATGGCGATATCACCCCCGATAAGAAGAATAACCTGGAACTCATCTTCACCATGTGCATACAGATACTTGGTGCAGGTGCGTATGGCTATATCATTGGTAACATAGCCAACATGCTTACCAATATAGACATGGCCAAGGCCCGCCACCAGGAGCGTGTAGACCGTATGAACAGGTTTATGAAGCTGAAGAAAATACCACAGAAGCTGCAGGAGCAGGTATACCAGTATTATAACTACCTGTGGGAAACGCGCCGTGGCTATAATGATGCAACCATACTTGCCGAACTTCCCGAATCTTTTCAGTTTGAGTTTTCAATGCTGCTCAATAAAAGTATCATTGAAAAGGTACCCTTGTTTAAAGGTGCGGAACCGAGCCTGGTAAGAGAGGTTATCTTTAAGCTGAAGCCGGTTATTTTCATTCCGGGTGATGCGATCTGCACGTTTGGGGAAATTGGTGAGAAGATGTATTTCATCAACAAAGGAACTGTGGAAGTAGTGTCGCACGACGGAAAGCAGGTGTATGCAATTTTACGGGAAGGAGACTTTTTTGGTGAAATAGCTTTACTGCTCAAGCAGCCGAGGAATGCCACCATCCGGGCCGTCAATTATTGCGACCTGTATTCGTTGGACAAGGATTCATTTGATGCCGTGATCTCTCACTACCCTGCCTTTGAAAAGAACATAAAGAACCTTGCTCATGAGCGTATGCGGGCTTTCGCTGTCGATCATTAAGAATGTCGGTATTTCCCCGTTTATAGTCGTATTGCACCCTGCGGATTGTTGATATCCCGAATACTTTTGCCTTATAAATTTTATAGTAAATCACCTTAAAAAAATAAAGCAATGAGAAAGCTAAAATTACAAGTACAAATGTCAACAGATGGCTTCGTAGCAGGCCCAAACGGCGAAATGGACTGGATGACCTGGAACTGGGGCGACGATATAAAGCAGCATGTAAACGGCCTCACTGATCCGGTAGATACTATTTTGCTCGGTCGCAAAATGGCTGGTGGCTTTATAGCGCACTGGGCTGCAGCAGTTGAGAAACCAGATGAAGAAAGCTTTGCCTTTGGCAAGAAGATGACCGATACCCACAAGGTCGTATTCACTAATACACTCACCAAATCTGAGTGGCCAAATACAGACATCGCAACCGGTGATATTACAGATGAAGTAAATAAACTTAAGAACCAGGCAGGCAATGACATCATAGTATATGGCGGCGCAGGTTTTGTATCATCGCTTATTAAAGCAGAGCTGATAGACGAGTACAACTTATTTGTGAACCCTTCTATCATTGGCAATGGTATGGCCATTTTCGATAAGATCGGAAATAAACAAAAGCTCAAACTGGTAAAAGCAACACCATTTGATTGTGGTATCGTGGCATTGCAATATGTTCCTCAAAAAGGCTAAATTCATTCTTTGATCTAAACCATAAAAACAAACTATATGCAAAAGATAACACCATTCCTGTGGTTCGACAACAATGCAGAGGAAGCAGTAGCTTTCTATACCCAAGTCTTTCAAGACCCCAAAGTTGGAGAAGTAAACCGCTATGGCGATGCTGGTCCTGGGCCAAAGGGATCGGTAATGGTAGCCACATTCACTATAATGGGGCAGGACTTTATTGCCCTGAATGGCGGCCCTATGTATAAATTCACAGAAGCGGTATCATTCGTTATTAACTGTGAGACCCAGGATGAGGTAGATAACTATTGGGAAAAGCTAACCGCAGATGGTGGCCAGCCAGGACGCTGTGGCTGGCTGAAAGATAAGTTTGGACTGTCCTGGCAGGTAGTGCCTGTAGTGTTAAGTAAATTGCTCGGCGGCCCTGATCCACAGGGGTCAAAACGAGCAATGGAAGCAATGATGAAAATGGATAAGCTGGATATCCCAACTTTACAAAAGGCCTACGACGGCAATTAAATCCCGCAACGCTGATTAATAAATTGCAAAACAAAAGGCTTGCCATACATTTGGCAAGCCTTTCGGCTATAGTATCTATGAGCGAACAAAAGCATCATTATTACATCATCAACAAGCCATACAATATGGTCTCACAATTTATCAGTCCTGACAAAGTGAGGTTACTGGGCGCCATTGACTTTACTTTTCCCGAGGGTATTCATGCCATAGGCAGGCTGGATAATCTTTCGGAAGGGCTGCTGATCTTAACCACCAATAAGAAAGTAACCAAACTATTATTCCAGGGAGAAGTACCGCATAAACGCACTTACCTGGTAAGGGTAAAAAACCTGGTAAGCCCCGAAAGCCTGGAACGATTAAGAACAGGTGTGATCATAACTATAAAAGACGGAGCTGATTACCTGACCCCACCCTGCGACGTAGAACTGATAGAAGACCCCAAAAACCTTTTTGAACATCAGAAAGACCTAAGGCTATATGCCCCGCATTGCTGGTTGTCTATGACGCTTACAGAAGGCAAGTTTCACCAGGTAAGAAAGATGGTTGCGGCCGTCAACCATCCCTGCAAGCGCCTCATAAGAGTATCTATTGAAAACCTGGAATTAGGAGACCTTGCCCCCGGAGCTGTGAAAGAAATAGAGGAGCATACCTTTTTTGAGCTACTGAAGATCCGCAACTGGAATTAACATGTAGCATTAAAACGCCTTGGTCAATAAGTACAGATTCAACCCAAGTATTATTGCCGCTACACACCACACCACCACCTTCGTCGGCGCTTTATTTACAAATGCCCCCATCTTATTTTTATCGTTGGTAAAAACGATAAGCGGAATAACCGCAAAGCTCAGCTGCATGGAAAGAATGACCTGGCTGAGCACCAGCAAGTTGGCCACTCCCCTCTCTCCATAAATATAAGTAATAATAAAAGCCGGAACTATAGCGATCATTCGTGTTATCAGCCTGCGCAGCCACGGTTTTAATTTTATGTGCAGGAACCCTTCCATCACTATCTGCCCCGCCAGTGTGCCTGTCAGTGTCGAGTTCTGGCCCGAAGCCAGCAATGCCACCGCAAACAAGGTACTGGCAATAGTAGCCCCCAGCAACGGATCGAGCAGCTTATACGCTACAGTAATATCAGCAACCTCTTTATGGCCATTATTATGAAAGGCAGCACCTGCGAGAATAAGTATTGCCGCATTGATAAAGAACGCAAACAGTAATGATGCTGTACTATCGATAGTTGCATATTTGATCGCCATTTTTTTGCCTACATCATTCCGCTCATAGTTACGGGTCTGCACTATGCTGGAGTGCAGGTACAGGTTGTGCGGCATTACCGTAGCGCCCAGTATACCTATGGCTATATACAGCATAGACGGGTCAAACACGATCTGCTTTTGCGGCACAAGCCCAGCCAGTATAGGAAACACCGCCGGATGCGAAGCAACGATCTCGTAACCAAAACACGCAAGGATAACAAATATCAGCGATGCCACCACGCTCTCAATAAACCGGAAACCCTTATGCTGAAAGAACAGGATAAGCAGCACATCAAACGCAGTAATGACAATCCCCCATGTAAGCGGTATATGGAACAGCAGGTTCAGCGCAAGAGCCGCACCTATTACCTCTGCCAGGTCACAAGCCGCAATAGCAACCTCGCACAATATCCACAACGTAAAGCTTACCGGCTTGCTATAATGTTCCCGGCATGCCTGTGCCAGGTCCATACCTGTGGCAATGCCTAGTTTCAACGCCAGGTACTGCAGTATAATGGCAAAAACGTTAGAGATGAGAATAACCGATAATAGTGTGTACCCAAACTGTGCACCACCTGCAATGTCAGTAGCCCAGTTGCCGGGGTCCATATAGCCTACCGCCACCATAAGCCCCGGCCCTGAGAATGCCAATAACTTCTTCCAGAAACTCCCATCTTTTGGTACGGGTACCGACGCAAAAACTTCAGAAAGGCTATTGTCTCTCTTACTTGATTGCCACATGCTATCTGTGGGTAATATCTCTTTCCTCCCTATTTTCTCAGCTACTTCTTGCATTTTAAAAACACCTATAGTTTACTCTACTCATTAAATACAGTACAAACTTAGTATAATAATACCATTTACCAAACAAAATTTATTAGGCAAGACTAATTTTTAACAATCAACTGATAATTCATTAACTTTATGCCGCACCTGTTTTTATGCAAACACTCTCAGAAGAAAACTATCTAAAGGCCATCTACCACCTCGACAAAGAGGGTGTTAAAAAAATAACGCCTACAGCCATTGCCGAAGCCTTAAACAATAATCCTGCCTCGGTAGTAGATATGATCAAGAAGCTGGTAGATAAAAAGTTGCTGCAATACGAAAAAACCAAGGGTGTAAAGCTCACCGAAAAAGGAAAGAATATAGCCGTATCCATAGTGCGTAAGCACAGGTTGTGGGAGGCTTTTTTGCTGGAAAAACTGGGTTATGGCTGGGACGAAGTGCATGATATAGCCGAACAACTGGAACACGTGCAGCACCCCGAGCTTGCCGACAGGCTCGATAACTTTCTCGGCTTCCCCCAATACGACCCGCATGGCGACCCCATTCCAAAAGCGAATGGAGAAACGGCAATGACCTACAAGACCTTGCTGGCAGAAGTAGAAGAAGGTAAAACCTGCAAAGTAGTGGCAGTAAAAGATACCAGCCCCGCATTTTTGCAATACCTGAAAAAACTGGAAATAGGCATAGGCACAAAAATAACTTTACTGGAAAAGATCCCTTTTGACAATTCTATAGTAATTAATATAGGCAAAGACATGAAAACTACAGTATCCAAAATATTTGCGGAGAACCTGGTAGTGCATGAGTGACGTGGTTTTACGTATTGATAATGTTGATGGTATAATTTTTGAATCATCTTTATAAAATCCATTTTATGCGCATCTTAGTTACTTCGTTAGCCCTGATGACCCTCATAGGCATGGCTGCCTTCACCACCAACAAGACACTTACTGTAACCAGTACAGGCTTTACTAACAATGGCACAATACCGGTAAAATATACCTGTGTGGGCCAGCAGGCCAGCCCGCCGCTCACCGTGGGCAATGTACCCGAAGCTGCAAAGTCGCTGGTAATTATTGTAGATGACCCAGATGCGCCGCTAAAACAACCGGCAGCCGCCAAACCAGCAACAACCAAAACAAAAGGAAAGAAATCAGCACCCGCCAAAAAAGCCAAAACCGAAACCGCACAGGCGCCTGCAGGGTACTTTACCCACTGGCTGATATGGAATATAGATGTAGATGGTGGCACTATACCAGAAAATTTCAAGAATGATAATGAGGGGATGAACAGCGCACAGCAAATAGGATATGTAGGTATGTGCCCGCCCACCGGCACTCACCACTACCATTTCAAAGTGTATGCCCTCGACACAAAATTAAATATCCCAAAACAAAGTGATAAAGCAGCCCTCGAAAAAGTAATGCAAGGCCACATTCTGGCTTGGGGCGAAATGGTGGGCACGTTCAATAAGACCTACAGGTAATAGTCTTTTATTCCATTTTGGACATTAAGAATTACCCTTTTTTAGTAGCCCCGTCCCTTTGGCGAGGTCAACAATTAAGCGATAAACAGGCTTTAGCCAAAGCATTACACTTTTTTAGTAGCCACGACCTTTAGGTCGTGGTCAACAATTAAGCAATAAAAGGCTTTAGCCAAAACTGCGCGACTAGGGCAAAGTCTCATTGGTATTAAAACCCGCAAAAAGCACCGTTATGTCTGTTATCAGTAAGCTCGCATCTTCGCTCGGCAGAAGAGATGAAACGCCTAATGAAGAATTGGCGAAAGAAATTGTAGCTAATAAAGACAAGAAAGCGATAAAAGAGCTGGTCGCCCATCTTAGCGACAGCGACAAGAAGATACAAAGCGACTGCATTAAAGTGCTCTACGAAGTAGGCGAACAAGCCCCTACCCTCATAAGCAGCTATGCCAATGAGTTCATTGCATTGCTAGACAACAAGAACAACCGCCTGCAGTGGGGCGCCATGACGGCGATAGACGCTATCGCAGAGGAAACAGCGGATATCATATACCCCGCACTAGGAAAGATCATAGACATTGCAGACAAAGGCTCAGTCATCACCACAGACCATTGCGTGAGCATACTCATAAAACTATGCGCAGTCAAAAAGTACGCTGAAGATTGCTTCCAGTTACTGATAGAGCAACTAAAAAGCAGCCCCACCAATCAACTACCCATGTATGCCGAACAGGCTATACCCATCATCAATAAAGACAACAAAACCCAGTTCATCAAAGTACTGACAGAACGCCTGCCCGACATAGAAAAAGACACAAAACGCGCCCGCGTAGAAAAGGTGATCAAAAAAGTAAGTAAGTAGTTTTTGCACCGTATTATAGGTATTTTTGCAGCAAACGAATAACTAAATGATGCTTACCAGCCAGATAAAACATGCTGCTGAAGACGCTTTCAAACGTCTTTACCCCGATGTTGCTATTGATATATCCATGATCTCCGTAAACGAGACCAAACCTGAGTTTACCGGCGATTATACTATAGTGCTATTCCCCTTTCTGAAACTGCTGAGGCAAAAGCCCGATGCCATAGGCAAACACCTCGGCGATTTCCTGCTGGAAAAAACAGAACTATTCTCTGCCTACGAAGTAGTAAGC
>JABDHF010000054.1 GCA_013285595.1 Bacteroidota bacterium | reverse complement strand
AGAACGATAGCACGGAGCAGTTCCAGGCAGTAAAAGCCCTTAAAAAGAGAGGTTTGAAATGGGAGCAATAGTATTGATATTCGCGTTCATCATGTCCCTGATCATTAACTTTATTGAGAAAATGATCACCGGCAACAACGACCAGGTCACCGGCTCTGCCGAAACCAAAACCAACTTCGCCACAGAGCAGCCCGAATAAACTTTACCAATTCCGGTACAGGCACAAAAAAACAAGTATCCCACACCTTACAGGTATGGGATACTTAGTAGTCTTATATATGAAATGCCTTATTTACCTTTCTTCGTAGCTGCGGGAGCGGTCTTAGCCTGCGATTGTTTGCCATTATCCACGCCAGCCGGCTTCTGGAAGAACATCACACTGATGATGCACAGCCCGCCTATTACGCTGATCATCGTCCACGTACCTTTCTCCATCACATCGGTCGATTGCTTTACACCCATCACCTGCGAGCTCACTGCGCCAAACGAGCCTGTAAGCCCGCCACCCTTAGGGTTTTGTATCAGTATAAAGAATGCCAGTATCACACAGGCCAGCAGTATAAGTAGTACTATTAAATATATCATGATTGTTTATCCTTTAAAACTTCGTCTATTTTGCGGGCAAAGTAAACATTTTTTTGAGGATTTCGCAAACTTAATTTCCGATATACCTCAATAGCCTTATCATATTTTCCCTGTTTAATATATATTTCTGCCAGCGTTTCGCTTACCAGGCCGTCTTCCTGGGTTATAGAGTTCACCGCCATTTCAAACACATTTTCAGGTATTTCCTCATTTTCTTCCTCCATAGCGGCAGCCAGCTTCTCCTTTTGCCACATAGTGCGCAGCGCCTTTCGGTCTTTTACCTCTTCCTCTTGCTTTTCAGTTACATTTTTAAAGTGCAGCAGCCATTCAGAGAAGCTCATCATTACCATCAGCGCCTTTTCCTCATCGTCTTCAGCCTCGGTCTCATATTTCAGGTCGCTTATTTCCTCCGGTATATCTTCCGATACCCTTTCTCCCTGGTGCAAAAAATAATCCTGGAAGTGTATAGGGGTTATCAACGGTTCTTCTACTCCGGGCCTCGTAGCTTCTTCAGTCGCCGCTGTATCAGTGGTTCCGGTCTCGGCAAATATATGCTCAGGCGCCGCCTCGTCGGCTGCGGGTATTTCTTTTTTCAGCATCTACTTCATCCAGCTCATCCTCATCACTTACGGCTACTTCCTCTTCGTCAAACTCTTCATCTTGCCTATTGGCAGCATTGTAGGTATATGCATCCGTTGCTGTTGTTTCAATAGATTCGTTTGCAGGCTCCGTTGCCGCCTCCGCATACATTTCTTCAGCAGGCTCATGCTCTTCCGGTGGCCACACTTCATATTCAGCGGCTTCGTCAGTCACTTGTCCAGCTTCCTGTTCTGTCTCTACATTGGTTTCTTCCTGGTACACAAATTCCGATGGCTCCAGTGTAGCAGCGTCTGCATCCGTTTGCCCGCTGCCGTCTTCCAGCATCTGGCAAAACAGCATCCAGTTGCCCATGTAGGGCTGCATAGCCGACTGCATAGCCGGCGACCACGCCTGTTTTTTATGGTCTTCCAGCGCCAGCAGGTACCGCATAGGCACAAAATAGGGAAACCGCTGACGGAACAGTGCAATACTGCTCCTATCCCCCTCTGTAACCGTAGAAGGATTATTTATTAAAGAAGAAATATATTTTATCGACTCTTGTTTTGTCATAAACCGCTACCAATTTACAAAAGCTTTATTAAAAATATCATCTGCAAGCTGATTTCCTATATCTTCTATCAAAGCGCTCTCCACATTTTGCAGTATTTGAGAAGCATCGAAGTCGGAAAACCGGGTAAAGGTCTGCGAAAAGCTTGCCTTATCATTCAGCCGGTTCTTAAATATTATCTGCACACTTATGGTAAGGCGGTTCTTAGAGGCCACCTGCACATTGGTAGCCCCGGTAACCGTAACCTCGTAAGAGGTGATGGAACCACTCATGTCATAATCTGCATCGTCCTTAGTTACCGGCGAAAGGCCTGTTTGCGATAATATCCTGCTCCTGAGCTTGTCTGTAAGTGTAGATGCCAGGCTGGGCATCACATTGCGCGCCTTATTATCCAGCAGGTGTATATTCAGCGTTTTACCCTCTATCGACGCCCCCGATAAGCTATAAATGTGGCAACTGGCCAGTGAAAGCAGCACAACGGGAAACAGGAATAATAAAAAACGCTTAAAAGACATACAATAACGCAAAAATATATTAATCAGGGCATTTTACAGGTAATTACTTTCCTTACTCCTGTATGTCATATTCTTTTATTTTCCGGTACAGTGTACGCTCAGATATACCAAGCTCAGCTGCAGCATCGCGGCGGCGGCTCTTATGTTTTTTAAGGGCCTTGGTTATAAATTCCTTTTCACGGTCGGCCAGCAGCAGCGTCTCCTCTATTTCTTCGTGGTGGTCATTTACCTCCAGCAGTATTGGGGTATTGGCATTGTAACCAGTATTACTGGCAGGCTCACTATCGCTATACACAGGCAGCAGTGTATTGTTATTATTATTTGCCGATGGGTCGGCAGGGGTATAACCCTGGTGATGGGCTACGTCAAATATCATCTGTTTCAGGTCGTTCATATCTTTTTTAAGATCGAAGAAGAGCTTATACAGTATGTCGCGTTCGGTATTAAAGTCGGATGAAGACGATGAAGAAAGCCCCGTTTGTGACCCGGTATTAATAACCGCCAGGCTTTTTGATGTATTGCGTTGAGGCAAAAAGCGCGGGAGCACCTCAGCCGTTACCAGCTTATCTGTAGAGAGTACTGATATCTGCTCGGCAATATTCTTAAGCTCGCGCACATTTCCCGGCCAGTAATAATTGACAACCATTTGCTCCGCAACCTTATCCAGCTGCACCGACAGCGTTTTGTACCGCTCTGCAAAGTCAGCCGCAAACTTCCTGAATAGTAGGGGTATGTCTTCCTTCCTGTCGCGGAGTGCGGGTACACGTATAGGCACCGTGCTCAGGCGGTAATAAAGGTCTTGCCTGAAGTCGCCCTCCTGGGTGTACTCCAGCAGGTCGCGGTTAGTAGCAGCTATCACGCGTACATCTGTTTTCTGCACCTTCGAAGATCCTACGCGGATAAACTCACCGGTCTCCAGCACACGCAGCAGGCGCGCCTGTGTGCCCAGCGGCATCTCGCCTATCTCATCAAGAAATATAGTACCGCCATTCACAGTCTCAAAATACCCCTTGCGGCTATCCACTGCACCGGTAAAAGATCCTTTTTCGTGCCCGAACAGCTCACTGTCTATCGTACCCTCAGGTATGGCGCCACAGTTTACCGCAATAAAAGGGTTATGCTTCCGTGGCGATAAGGCATGGATGATCATAGAGAAAACCTCCTTGCCCACACCGCTTTCCCCTACTATCAGCACGGATAGGTCGGTGTTGGCCACCTGTACAGCTGTATTTAAGGCATGGTTAAGCGCCGGTGAGTTGCCTATAATGCCAAACCTGTTTTTTATACTTTGAATGTCCATTTAAGTTAAAAGTCAAAAGTTAAATCCAAAAAGCTGGCAACGATCGATGTTATTGAATATTTAATAGCGCTTGAACTTCGTTTTTCAAAACTGGTAAGCGCTTTTGGCAAATCATCCAGATCGTCGCATCACTTATTAGATCGTAATCATGAATTAAAATATGTCTGAAAGAGATTATCCTCTTTTTATCCGTAATCGGCAATGCTTTATCTAATTTGTCAGCTTTCCAAAGGGCTTCACCTATGATCGATAGCCTTCTTTGCACGCCATCCATTATGAGAAGATCATTAATAAACGCATTATACGTTGGCGCTTGCAAAAGATAGCCTTCAATTAAGCTAATTGATTTATGAATGTCGGTCAATAATTTATCTATTTCACGACTCATAAATTATTTGCTTGCTCTCATTAATGCTTTCTATGAAATAAGGATTCCACATTTTCTCTTCCGCGACCAGATCTACTCTTCTGTTTAAGAGATCTTGTAATTCAAACAATAAGTCAAAATAATCGTCAACGTAGTCTAGCGCTGTAGCGGGTTTCAGTGTGTTTTCCGGGGAGGAGAAAGGCATTTTTGTCTCTCCCTGACTCTCCCTGAAAAAGGAGAGGGAGGTGCAACATAGCGGACCGATAACAGAAGGTGACCAACCAGTATAACTGAAAATGAAAGTCTTGCCGGGTAAGGGTTTTGCTGTGTTTTTGGGGGAGCGGGTGCGGTATATTTTGGCCTCTCCCTGATCCTCTCCGGAAAAGGAGAGGAAGATGTAACGTAGCGATAACAGATAGAGGCCAGCATAACTGAAAAATGAAAGCCCTTGCCGGGTAAGGGTTTTGCTATGTTTTTGGGGGAGCGGGTGCGGTATATTTTGGCCTCTCCCTGACCCTCTTCGGAAAAGGAGAGGGAGATGTAACGTAGCGATAACAGGTAAAGGCCACCCAGCATAACTGAAAAATGAAAGCTATTGCCAGGTAAGGGTTTTGCTGTGTTTTTGGGGGAGCGGGCGGTGTGTTTTTCATGTATTTTATTGCAACGGAAAGTGACGTGTAGGGTGGTGGTTTTACATATGTGATCGGGGGTAAATGTTGCCGGCATTTTTAGGGAAAAGTTACGGCGGGCGAATGGGAGTGGGAAGTGTTTTATAATGAAACGCCATCAATAATACCAAAAAAGACATCCCCTTGCCCCTTCGCTCATGCACATAACCCACGCCACAAGGGGAATACACCATCAAAATCGTTTAGCTTAAGAACATAAATTCATCTTTTTGATAACCAGCTATTATTACAGCAGACGTGTGGCTAAGCCTACTCTTTTCACAAGGCGCAAAGCCCCGCCATTTTTCCTGTTTTTGACGTTCAGCTGGTATTAGGCTACGGCGCTTTTCCGTTAGGCACTGTTTATGCTGATGTATTGGGCGGCTATGTGTTGCGTGTGCAATATTGTAGAAATGACTTGCATAAAAAAGCCGCCCGCGTTTATGCGGGCGGCAGCAATATAAACTGTGATAATTTTAGTGCATTACTGATACCTGGCCGTTGGCGCCTGGTTTGCCATTTTCTCCGGGTTTGCCGTTAGATGCGTCGCCAAATGAGCCGACTCCGCCGCTGCCACCTTTGCCGCCTGCGCCACCGTTCACCATCAGGGCAGGGAACAGATCGCCTGTGCCTACCAGCTTGATCTTTATTACTCCGCCTTCGCCACCGGGTGCACCACCGCCACCGCCGCCGGCACCAGGGCCGTCTTCGCCTTTTTTCATGGTTTGATTGGCTCCCGAGGCGCCATTGGCACCTTCTTTGCCTTTAGCAGAAATAGACCCGCTGGAGCCATTGAAATTACCGCCGCAATAGATGTACAGCAGGCCGCCATTGCCAAAAGAATCTCTTACGGCGCCGTTGCCGCCACTACCTTCGGTACCGGCTGTTTTCATTTTGCCGCCCATGCTGCCGGTTGCATCTGCTCCTTTGGTTGCACGTTTTGGTATAGAGTCGGCCGGGTTATACCTGCCGCCGCCACCGCCGCCGCCGCCAAGGTCGCCGGAGCCGTGGACGCCTTTGCCACCAGCACCTGTATATTTACCGCTGCCGCTGTTGCCGCCATTGCCGCCGCTACCACCCTGATTATCTTCTTTAAAAGTATACTCGAGCTTAGTGCCATCTGGCGCTACGGTGGTATGGGACTCCCTGCCGCTCTTAAAGTCACTATATTTAATAGTGCCGTGGATGTTTACATCGCCGGTGCAGTTTAAGATGCACCAGTCGGAACTATGTGGTTCTATGATCAGTGTTCCGTTGCTGTGTATGTCGATCTTTGAGAAATTATTAATGCCTGCGGGCAGCGTTTTAGTTTGATTTTCACCAACAGTTAATGCCGGGTATTTCTGGGCATAGATATTTTGAGCCAGTAACAGCAATACACACGTTAATATTCTACTATTCATAAATTAAGTTTGGCTGTAAATGTAGAAACTAAGCGGTAACTAACAAAATGATTCCTATACATTAACACTATGCTAAAACAATGCAGCTGACAAGACCTCTATAAACCAAGGCTGCATTGCTATTTAGCGTTATTGTTTTGCGCCATCATCTCGTATTTTTTTGCGGAGTCGGGCAGGCCCAGCATTTTAAAGTTGATAGCCAGAATTTCGTAGGGTTTACTGAAACCAGGGTCGATGCGGATGGCCTGGTGTGCGTAAAAATTAGAGGAGTCCATCAGCCTTAAGCTGCCATAGCAGGCTGCAATGTTTGCATACGCTACTGCGAATGAAGGATTTGACTCAATGGTTTTTTTATAATACTCAATAGCCTGTGGGTATTGCTGCCTGTGGAAATAGACACCTGCAAGATTGTTTAACGGATCTGACCGGTTAGGGCTTAGTTGTATCGCCATCTTGTCGTGATACTCGGCTGAGTCCCACATACCATTATGCGCGTAGGCGTGGCCGATGGTTACCTGGGCATCTACAAATTCAGGACGCAGCGACAATGCTTTACGCAGGTATACAACGGCCTCGTCTACGAGTTGTTTTTGCTTAGCGGGGTCTTTTTCGGCATCGCACATGGGCAGCTCCAGCTCCAGGCCCAGCCAATAATTAAGCTTTACCGATTCCGGAGCTTTTTTAACATCTGTGCTATAGAGTACATAATTACTCTCCCAGTCGGGGTTGCGGCTGATGGTTAAAACCGCATATATAGCACAAACAGGTATGATAACGCCGAGGACTTTGGGGGCCTTTAGTGCGGATAGTGATGCGGCAGCGGGTTGCCCTATCCATTTTTCAATAAGCAGCCCCGCCACTACGCAGAAGCTCAGTGAAGGGAAGAACAGGAAACGCTCGCCCATGGTAGCGCCTATTAAGAATGGGATATTTGAGAACAGGGCAAGGGTGATGAGGTAGAAGAATATCCAGAAGGCATACGGATCGCGCTGATCTTTTATGAAGCGCCTGATGCTGAATGCGGCAAGGAAGATATAAACTGCCAATGACAACAGTACCCGAGGGTCGCTGAACGCTGTGAATGGAATAGTGTTAAAAGAGTAATCGGCTATGAGAGGGGCGGGCACTATGAGCAGCTTTATGTAATAGCCCAATATAAGCACGGCCGTAGCTATGCGGGAAGGAAAAGAAAGAGCTGGGTTAGCGAGTGCATTGTCTACAATGTCTATTGCTGCCAGGCTATTAGCATGATAGGTGGTAAGCACTGAGAACCTGATGGCAAGGAAGATGGCGGCGGCGACAACGGCGCTGATGGAAATATTGATGCCACGCTTCCTGTTCTCGTTTTTATAAAAACAAAACATAAGCGGGAGGATGGCCAGGAAGGTAATGGTGGTTTCTTTGGACATCAGGGATAAAAAGAATACCGCGGCGCCGGATAACAACTGGCTCGTCTTGCCCGAGCGGAAATAGTTTGTGAAAATACCCAGTGAAATAAAAGCGAAACAAAAGCACAATAATTCGTCGCTGCTTTTGATGTTGGCAACGACTTCGGTATGTATGGGGTGGACGGCAAATAATAACGCTGCTATAAAAGCTACGGTTGTCTTTCTGCCCTCAAAGAATTTATCGAGGAAGAGGAAAAGTAAAATGACGCAGGCTGCGAATAGCAGGACATTGAAAAAGTGATATGGGGAAGGATTAGGGCCGAAAAACTGGTACTCTGTGGCAAACAGGACCATAGTAAGCGGACGGTACAGATCGTTGATAGATATCTGAAAGCCGTGGCGGTAAGGGGTAGACAGAATTTCGGGTATGGCGGATACACCTTTCATTACAATGGTGTTCTTCATGATAACAGAATTATCATCGAGCACAAAACCGTTTTTCAGGGTATTGGCATAAAGAAGAATGGAGATCGCTCCAAGCAAAATGGCGAGCTTACCCTTTGCTGAGAATTTTCCTTTTGCAGCTGCCGGCTGCGCTTGTGGTGTACCGGTTGCCTGGGTTGCCTTAATGGCAGCGGCTGGCTTTTGTACATTTTTATTTGGCTTGCTTGACATCTTCTGGATTTTACTTGTTATAATTTAAACGCAGGGTTGTTTTTCTGTGCTACGGCCTCGTATTTTTTGGCAAGGTCGGCCTTGCCGGCGGCCTGGTAAGCAGCGGCAATTATCTCGTTGGCGGTACTAAAGCCGGGGTCGATAGCGAGTGCGGCATTTGAATAGTAGACAGCAGAATCGTACTTAGTGAGGTAGATATAGCATACTCCTATATTGGCATACGGCTTTACATACTGGGGATTGAGCTTAATGGCGCTCTTATACATTTCTATTGCCTGCGGGTATTTTTTCCTGAAGAAATACACACCGGCAAGATCATTCATGGCGCCGGGGTTTTGCGGATTTTGCTGTATTGCTACCCGCTCATGGTATTCAGCAGAATCGAGGTCCCCGTTGTAAAAGAAAGCATCGCCAAGATTTGAATGGCCACCTTCAAGGCCGGGATCTAACTGTAATGCTTTTTTAAACAATTCAATAGCGTTAGGGTATCTTTTTTCGGCATTATAAAGCAACGCCAGGCTGGTAGTAATATCCACATTGCGGGGGCATAGCTCAAGCACATGCTTCAGATAATACTCGGCAGTGTCTAACATTTCATTATCGCGGTACGCCTCACCTATTTTTTGAAGTAATGTAGTATCGTTAGGGCTATGGGCCAGGGCTTCTTTAAATGTTGCTATTCTTGACATCCGTATTTGCTTTTGCCTGGCGGGGTCTTTTTCTTCCTTAAAAGCATAAAATATAGCGCTGTTCAGCACGTCGATAGAGTCGAAAGGTGTGGAGGGTGCGTTGTCATATAGTTCGCCCCTGGAGTCGGAAGTATAATAATCTGCTGCAGCTTTATCTGTGAATTGCAGCCGCCCGCGCTCCTCTTCGGGCAAAAACAGAACGGCATTATCTATCATGGTTCTGTATTCACAGTTTATGCGTATTACTTTTGATTGATCAGCTGCAAGAATACGGTCGACCCCTTGCTTATAAGAGCATCCCCAATAGTCCATGTCGTAGTGGCTACGCAAATAGCCAGATCTATGAGAAACGAGATAATTAAAATAAACCTGGTGAAAAGGATGGTTAGGGATCATAAAGAGGGCTATTAATAATAATTGTAAAGCGCAGGCGCACTGCATTATGATCTTATACCGTGTATGTAAGATTTTATCGATAAAATAAATGGCCAGTAAAACGAAAGATGGATAAACAAAATACAGGTGTCGCCAATCGTTATAAAGAACGGAATGAAGCAAGATAACAGACAGTATAGGTGCAAAAAAGCAGGCGAGATAAAGTATAAAGTTGCGCTCCCTGGTATTTGCTAACCAGGCCAGGGGGCGGCCGAAAAAATTTATGATAACCCAGATAGCCCCTGCAAACCCTGTAATTAGCCATAGCTCCGGGGTAGTAACTGCAAACCATAGGGGAATGTAATACCATGGCAGTTTTGCACCATCAATGTAGTGATCGTTTATCAACACGTATCCGTGCCACAGATCATAGTGAGAGAGTTTGCTGAATGAGTCGACCAGGTTTGTTACAGGGGCTTTCCATAAGTAGGGCCAACCCAGGTACAAGAGAAAAAGAAAGCCAACGGAGAAAGCCAGGATGTTTAGCGCCTGCCTGACGGGGTTGTCTTTTTTGGACCAGGCAGAAAAAAAATCGATCAGCAAAAAGATGCCTATAAACAGACCCACCATCACACCCATAATGCGTATGCTGGTGGCATAGCCGCAGGCGAGGCCTGCAAACAGAAAAAGAAGGGGTTTATTTTTTTCGAACGCTCTCTGGCAACAGGCAAATGTGACCAGGATCATGAACATAAAGGGAATATCCTTACTATTGAAAAACGAATGGGCATACAAGCGGGGTGCAAATACAAACATGATAAAGCCCAGCGACGCAAGGAACCTGTTTTTAAACAACCGGAGGATAAGCACATAACCGGCAAACGCACTGGCAAGGAAGCATAGATGTGTTACCAGGTGTCTCATCAGGTAGATGTCGCGGGAGTCGGTGAGGTTCATTAGCTTCTCAATAATGAGGAGGAATAACTCGTAGCCGGCTCCGTGGTTGTCTGAGAAGGTTTTGAATAATTCAGGGTCGCCATGAAATATATAGTTATAGCTGAGCAGCGCAGGCCCCCTCTGGAAGGGTTCGTCCCAGCATATGCCATAATCTTTGTAGGTGAACAGGCCGATAATAAGGGCAACCAAAAACAAAGTGATACCAGGGAGATATGGCGTGAGCGCCGCCATAGATGAGGGCAGTGCTATAGCTCCGGATTTGCTGCTCCCAGGTTTTTCTACATTGGCTTTTTGAGTTTGAATGGGAGCCGCCGCTGCTTTATTTATTTTCTTGTTTGCCATTAGATTCTTTATAATTTAAAACCAGGGTTATTTTTTTGTGCAATGAGCTCATATTTTCTTGCCGAATCGGGTTTGTTCATTGCATGGTATGTAGCCGCCAGAATCTCGTATGATGAATTGAAACCCTGGTCGGCAGCTATAGCCCTGTTGCAATAATACACTGCCGAGTCGTATTTATTCATATATAGGTTACAAATGCCGGCGTTGGCGTATGAATTTACATAACCAGGGTTTACCGAAATTGACCTTTCGTATAACGACAGTGCGCCTGGATAGTTTTTCCTGAAAAAGTAAGCTCCTGCCAGGTCGTTTATTGCATAATCATTTCCGGGGTTTATTTGCAACGCGCGCTTGTCGTGCAGTTCTGAAGAGTCGAACTGCTGTATAAAAAAGTAAGAGAAAGCAAGATTAGCTTCAGCATCATCAAAGTCGGGATATACGGCCAGCGCCCTTCTTAGGGAAACGATCGCCTCGTCTATTGCCTTTCTTTGCTTTGCAGGGTCTTTTTCTTCTTTGGCTATGTTGTGCAGGTCTACACTCAGGTTGTAATTGAGCTTGCAATTGTCCGGGACCTTTTTCACGTCGCTGCTGTATAGCGTGTAATTATCGCTCCACTCACTATTACGGCCAAAAGTAACGACTGCGTAGCCTACAGACAGCACAATAAGCGGCGCCATTACTTTGTTGTTTTTTAGCAAGGGAGCTGTTGCGTCGTTTTTGCTGATCAGCTTATCAACGAGTAGTGCAACTGCCAGGCAAAAGCCTACGGATGGGAAAAACATAAACCGCTCTCCCATAGTGGCGCCAAGTAAAAAGAAAACATTTGTAAAAAGAGAAGCGGTAGCGAGGAAAAACAGAATGGAGAAGGCGAACGGATCTCGTTTATCCCGGAGAAAGAGTTTGATCATTGAAACAACCAGTATGGCATATGCTGCAAGCGATGCTATGACCAATGGGTCACTGAAATGAGTAAAGGGTATGCTTGCAAATGAATAATCGCAGATAAGCGGGTAGGGGATAAGCAATAGCCTTAAATAGTAGCCCATCATTAAAATCGCTGTGGCTATGCGTGATTCTGCCGAAAGGCCGGGCTTTACGAGTGCATTGTCTATGAACTTAATGCTGTCTGGCTGGTTCGCGTCGTAATGGTTTAGCACAGAGAACCGCACGGCGAGAAAAAGAACAGCGACAAGTACAATGCCCGCAGTGATGTATGCGCTGGCGGGTTTACTATTGTTCTTATAAAAAAAGAAAACAAAGGGGATAATGGCAAGGAATGTGATCACTGTTTCTTTGGCCAGCAGGGATAAAAAGAAACATAGGCAGCCAGCAAGCAGCTGGGAAATTTTGCCTGTCTTTACATACTTGCAAAAAACATTCAGGCTTAGGAACGCGAAAAAGAAACAGAGCAGCTCATCCCTGCTTTTGATGTTTGCCACCACCTCTGTATGGATGGGATGCAATGCAAATAATAACGATGCAATAAATGCGACTTCGGTTTTTTTATGTTCAAAAAGATCATCAAGAAAAAAGAAGAGCAGGATAACGCAACCCGCAAAAAGCAGGATGTTGATAGAGTGATAAGGCGCAGGACTTTTGCCGAAAAGCTGGTATTCAGTAGCAAACATTACCAACGACAATGGCCTGTACAAATCGCTGCCGGTAATAAGATAGCCTCTTCTGTATGGTGTGGCCAGTATCTCAGGAATGGCGGAGACACCCTTTGTTACTATAGTGTTTTCGATGATGACATGGAAATCATCCAGTACAAAACCATTTTTCAGCGTATTGGCATATAATAAAAGCGAGAGTATGCCCAGCAGCAAAGCAAGCTTTGCACTCTGCGGGAGTGTCTTCGATCTTACAGGCGACGGTACATTTATTTTCTGCTGTATCGTGGCCCCGGCTACCTGTTTTTTAGGTTGCTTATTTGCCATGTTTTTCGTTTTCTATCCACATTGCCAGTAATTAAAAATTACTGACATTAATTTTGCGCTTTAATTTCATATTTTCTTGCTGAGTCCGCATTGCCTGCAGCTTTGTAGGCCGATGCCAGCACCCCGTAAGAAGTTTTATAAGTTGGGTCTATTGCCATTGCTTTATTTGCATAGTAAATAGCGGAGTCATTCCTGCTTAAATAAAGATGACACACTGCAATATTGGCGAAAGGCGCCGCAAATTTTGGGCGGAGCTCTGCCGCTCTTCTATACATGCCGATGGCTAACGGATAATTTTTGTTGTAAAAATAAACCCCGGCAAGATTATTTGTAGCATCAGCGTTTTTAGGATTTATCTCCAACGCCCGTTTGTCGTGAAACTCAGATGAGTCATATTGCCCGTTATCCAGGAATGCATCGCCCATGCGCATGTGTGCACTTTCATCGTTAGGGTTTTTTGCAAGTAAATTCTGTAATATTTTTATTGCCTCCGGATATTGTTTGGTAGAGATGTAAGATGACACCAGGTTGTTTGTGGCATCAGCGTTGCCGGGGCTTAGCTCCAGTGCGCGTTTGTCGTACCAGATGGCTGAATCATATTTTGCAGCCTGTGTATAGGCCCAGCTCATTTCTGTGCAGGCATCCGTGTATTCCGGGTATATCTCCAGCGATCGTTTCAGGTCTGAGATCATCTCGTTGAGTATCTGTGTTTTCTTTGCATTATCCGGCTCATTACCGTAATTAACAGAGAGCTGATCGCTAAGGAAAAAGAAGATCTTGCTGTTGTTGGGCGATTTTTCCGCGTCGGTTTTAAAGAGGGTGTAGTTATCTACCCAGTCGCCGTTACGGTTTATTGTGAGTAGGGCAAAAATTGCAGATACAGCAATTACTACGCCCAAAACCATTTTATTCTTTAGCATCTCAAGGCTGCCGGGTTGCCTGGCAATGAACTTTTCTATCACTATCCCCACTACGACGCAAAACCCGACAGATGGGAAGAATAGAAAGCGCTCGCCCATAGTAGCGCCTATGAGGAATGGTATGTTAGAAAACAAAGCAAGGGTGGCAAGAAAGAATATAATGCCAAAGGCATAGGGATCTTTCTGGTCTTTGATAAAACGCTTAATGCTAAAAACAATAAGGAAAACATATACTGCAAGCGACAGCAATACCATAGGGTCAGCAAAGGTGGTAAAGGGGATAGCGTTGAAACAATAATCGCTGATGAGCGGATAGGGGACAATGAGGAGCTTGATATAATAGCCCAGTATCAGCACAGCGGTAGCTATGCGGGAGCCAAAAGAAAGATCGGGCCTGGCAAGGGCGTTATCTATAAAGCGTACGCCTAATGCATGATCAGCATCGTAAGCGCTTAAAACAGAATGCCGCACAAAGAGAAAAAGAATAGCAGCTATTACTGCCCCCGCGGAAATGTAGGCGCTATACTTTTTATTTTCATTGCGATAAAAAAAGAAAATGAAAGGTATAACGGCAAGAAAAGTAATCACGGTTTCTTTTGAGAGCAGCGCTAGCAGGAAACAAAATGAGCCGAGCAAGAGCTGGGTTGCCTTGCCGGTTTGCATGTATTTCACAAAGACATTTAAAGACAAAAAAGCAAAGAAGAAACAAAGCAGCTCGTCGCGGCTTTTAATATTAGCTACAACCTCTGTATGAATAGGATGCACAGCAAATAACAACGCTGCAATAAAGGCTACGCCGGTCTTCTTCCGGCTGAAGAGCTTATCTAAAAAGAGGAAAAGAATAATAACACAACCGGCAAACAGCAGGATGTTGACAAGGTGGTAGATCATTGGCTCTTTGCCAAAAAACTGGTATTCGGTAGCAAACATGACCAGCGAGAGCGGCCTGTAAAAATCATTGGCTGTTATATAAAAGCCCCTGCGGTATGGTGTAGATAAAATTTCGGGGATCGCGGAAATGCCTTTTGAAACAATGGTGTTGTTTTTAATAACTGCAATATCATCGTACACAAAGCCATTTTTTACGGTATTGGCATAGATAAGGCAGGCAACAATGCCCAGTATAAAAATAAGCTGGGCGCTGGCCGAAAACCTGCTTGCGGTTGCTGCAGGCTTTTCAACGATGTTTTTATTTTGAGCCGCAGGCTTTGGTATTGGTGGCCTGGTTGATTTATTTGCCATTTTGTTTTGTTTCGCAATTATAATTTAAATACTGCACTGATTTTTTGAGCAATAGCCTTTTGCCTTACCTGTGATCGTTTACGTTGATCCTGCATTATATTTTGAATGCCGGGTTGTTCTTACGGGCTATTGTTTCATATTTTTTTACACTATCGGTTTTACCTGTTTTTTGAAATGACTGGATCATAAAGCCAATATCGTTCCTGTCTTGTGGGTCTATATCACGCTCTTTGCCAAAAGCTTCCAATGCACTTTTATAATTGCCGGTGAGGAAGTAGGTACGCCCCAGGTTAGAATAGGCTTGCTTTTCTGTGGGGTTTATCGCTACTGCTTTTTTGTATTCTTCAATTGCCTTTGGGTAATCTTTTCTTACAAAATAAATACAGCCCATACCATTTATTGCATCCGGGTCGTTAGCATTAGCAGCCAGTATTTGCTTAAAATAGTGGCTTGCCGAATCGTATCTCTGAAAGTCTAAAAAGGTATTACCAAGCTCTTTTTGTATGCCTATATTATCTGCGCCGGCGTTCAGTGCTTTTTTATAAAAAAAGATAGCTGAGTCAGGCTGTTTTTTATCTCTGAAAGATTTGGCTGTTGTTATGAAGTTTGCCACGGTAGTATTTACTGCCGCTGTTGCCGCACCGGGCTCCAGCTTAACGATGGATTTGTTGATAACTACATCTAGTTGTTTGAATGTATCAAGTTCTTTAAGTGAGCTGGCATGATTGCCTGCACTGTCATAGATCTCGCTTCTGCGAAGCCGCATTTCGTTAAAAAATTCCAGCATTTGCAGTTTGTTATCGTCGTCGAGCACCTCACCCGGTTCAATTTTGCTGATGAATGACGGCTGCATATTCAGGGCTTGCTGTTGCAGCTGCAGCCAGTTATCCCATTGTTTATGCTCTTTATAGCCGGTCAGCTTATCTTTAAAGTAGTTGTAGTAGATAACAACGTAGTATGCGCTTTTAATGGTCTTTTCCTTTGCCGCAGAGCTATACCCAGCATAAGACAGGCATACCAAAAGCACGACTACGCCAACTTTCATAAAGGTTACCGGTTTTTTGCTGTGCCGGATATTAATACACTCCAGGATAGCGTAAGCTGATAATGGCAGCGACAGGATAACCAATGGCGCACGGAACCTGGCCAGCACAAATGCCGCTAATAAAACTATGAACTGGATAGCGACAGCCAGGTAAAGAGCGTAGTATTTTTTCCGGTTATAAATGCAAAAGATAAGCCCGGCAAGGCCGAGGGGAGCCAGCAGGAAGAAATCAATAATACCGAGATCCAGCACCGGTATATTCTGCTTATAGAAATAATAGTTTTCATTGTTTGGAAACTCTATGCCGCTCCACGCTGCTTTAAGCTTTTCGAACTCCAGCGAGAAATAAGAAAAAACAGATGGATGCGTTTTCAGTGTAGTGATAAGTGCGTTGCCAAAGCTATTGTAGGTCTGGCCCAATATCTCTGCTTCTTTTAAAGGTGAGGGTGTCCATACAGAGATGGATTCTGTGCCATAAACATTGCAGGCAATAATATCTGCAACACCCACACTGCTAATGCTGAACGCCGGCGCACCTACTATTATATTGCGGATAATAACGGGAGCGAACATAATAAAGAAGCCGCCTATGAGTAATCCTGAATTTTTAATATATGGACCCCATTTTTGCCGGCTTGTAAAAAGCATTATAGCGAGCGCACCGGCAAGGTATAGGATGAAAGTGGACTGCATGAGATAAGCAAAACCAATGGAAAGCCCGGCGATAAAAAAAGCGCGTGGCTTTTGATATGAGAATGCCCTGTCTGTAGCATACACTACCAGCACGGTAAGGAAAACAACCCATGATGTTCTCAGCAATATTGCTTCATTATACATCAATATAGTGCAGAACAGGTAGAAGATGCCAGTAAGCACAGCAGCTGTAGCTCCAAAACATTTCCGGGCGATAAGGAAAATAATTATCCCGCTTAGCACGCCCAGCATCAGTTGCAGTATTATCATGGCCTTGACCTCATCTATATGGAAATGATAAAGAACGGCAAGCGTATATGGGTATAAGGGCTCCTGGTGATAGCGGGTGCCAACATACCATTCGGTCCATAGGCTTTTTCCCGGATCAAAGGTAGAATCCCGTACCGGGTTAGCTGCAAGTATCTCCTGCAGCTTTTCAGGGTGTTGTTTCAGGTATTGGTCTGCATATAGTTTGTGCCAATAATGATAGGGGTGCATTGGCTTTGAGTTGAGCCAGTCGTGATTAAGGTATTTACCCCAGTCGTCGAAAAATTTATTATCCGTTTCATCTATGCTATAGCAACTATAAAGGGGGCTGTGAGTTATTGAGTTGAAATAAGAAATACGTATGCCTGCCCAGCATATCACCAGTGCGCATAGTATCCAGCCCATGTATGGCCTCAGCCATTCGTTCATTTTGCCCACCGGCGATACGGAGGGTTCAGACGGCAGGCTGTCTTTTGGGGCAGTCTGCTCATCGGGTTGCTTTGTTGCCTTTACCGGCTCACTATCCTTTTTTATCTGTGGGTTCTTTTTTGCCATTTTTATCTAATGGTTTATTGTTGACCAGGAGTTATAATTTAAATCCCGGATTATTTTTTTGCGCAATAGCTTCGTATTTTTTTGCAAGATCTATTTTGCCCGCTGCGTTATAGGTTTTTGCAAGGAGTTCATAAGGCGGGGTGAAATCCTTATTTACCGCAATTGCCTGGTTCAAAAAGTAAACAGCAGAATCATAGTTTGCCTCAAAGAAATAAGACATGCCTATATTAGTATACGGCGCGGGGTTATCGGGCTTCAATTGTATAGACCTTTTGTACAGCGCTATCGCCTCTGGTAGTTTTCGCTGAGATCCATATACTGCGGCCATGTTATTGACGATGTCTACATCGTTTGGGCTGAGTGCCAGTGCCTTGCCGGCATACACTTCTGCGGAATCAAATTGCCCGTTTTTAAAGTAAACATTGCCTATCCTGCTGTAAGGGTCTGCATTTTTCGGGTCTGCATCTATTGTATTTTTTAATGTAGCAATCTTTCTATCCTTATATATTTTTTGGTTCGTCGCATCTTTCGGCACCTTATATAAACATACAATGTTGCTGTTAAGCACAGAAATAGAGTAGTCCGGCTTATCGAAAGGAAAATGATAAGCATCGCCCCAGAAATTTGTGAGGTAATAATCGGCGTTTTCTATTTCTGCATATTTTATCCGCTGGCGGTCTTCCTCTGGCAGCAAGGCAATGTTATTGTCTAGCTCCGTTCTGAAATAGCAATTGACCCGTATCACCTTTGAGTTGTCTGTGGCAAGAAGATGGTCGAGCGCCTGTTTATAGCTGGCTCCCCAGTACTCCATGTCGTAGTTGTTATTCAGCGCCCCTTCGGCATGAGATACCAGGTTATTAAAATAAAGCTGGTGAAAAGGATGGTTCATAGCCATAAAGAAGCCTACCAGCGCCAGTTGCAAAGCACATATGCCCAGCACTATCATTTTATATTTGGTCTGTAATAATTTGTGAATGAAATAGAGCGCTATCAGCAGGAAGGGGGGATATACAAAATACAGGTGCCGCCAGTCGTTGTAGATAACAGAATGCAGGATGATCACCGACATTACCGGCGCGAAAAAGCAAAGCGCGTATAACAGCAGGTTACGTTCATCGGTATTTTTCAGGAACGTTGCAGGCTTTTTGAAAAAATTAATGGCGACCAACACTACACCGGCAATGCCCGCAAGCAGCCACAATTCAGGAACGGTGACGAAAAACCAGATAGGGAAATACGTCCATGGGATGCTTTCTCCATTAAGGTGCTGGCCATTTAGCAGGATGTAGCCATTCCACGGATAGTGCGAAAAAGCGCTCAGCGACTCTACAAAATAGCTTACCGGGCTCTTCCACAGGTATGGCCACGACAAATATAACATGAGGCAGAAGCCTGCAACAAATAGCAATGCATTGATGGCGGTTTTCTTTATTTTTTCCTTGTCGGTAATAAGGTCAATAAGCAGGAAAAGCAAAATGAACATAAGCAGCGCTATCCCCATGATCCTTATGCCGGTGGCAAAGCCACACAACGCGCCCAGTGCGAAAAAAAGCTGCATCTTTTCTTTCTTAAAAGCGAAATAGCTTACTGATAATGCTATAAGAAATACAGACAAGAAGGGCATATCGCCGCCATTAAAAAAAGAGTGCGCATAAAGCCGGGGTGTTAGCACCAGTACAATGAAGCCGAGGCTGGCGAGAAACTTGTCTTTATACAATTTCAATACCAGCACGTACAAGCAAAAGCCGCTCAGCAGGAATACGATATGGGTAACCAGGTGCCTCATCAGGAAAATATCCCTTGTGTCTTTAAGCCCTAATATTTTTTCAACGAATACCAGTAAAAGCTGGAAGCCCGCGCCATGGTGGTCAGAAACGGCATCAAACAATTTCTGGTCGCCATGAAAAATGTAGTCGTAGCTATAGATGCCCATAGAGCGCAGCTCAGGCTCGTCAAAGCTGACCCCGTAATCTTTGAACGTAAACAACGCAACGATGGCCAT
>JABDHF010000053.1:2929-19621 GCA_013285595.1 Bacteroidota bacterium | reverse complement strand
TGAAGACCAGCCTGCATTTAAGAAACTATTAGGTGATGGCAGCCAGCTTGGTTGCCGCTTTGAATATGTGGTGCAGCCAAAACCAGAGGGCCTTGCGCAGGCGTTTATACTGGGTGCTGATTTCATTGGTAAAGACCCTGCGGCACTGGTATTGGGCGATAATATCTTTTATGGCTCGGGTATGGGTACACTGCTAAAAAAGAAAGCCAACCCTGATGGCGCTGTGGTATTTGCCTACCAGGTGAGCGACCCTGAAAGATATGGTGTGGTGGAGTTTGATAAGAATAACAAAGTAATTTCCATTGAAGAAAAGCCAGAAAACCCCAAGTCGAATTTTGCGGTGCCGGGGCTTTACTTTTATGATAACGATATTGTACCAATAGCCAAGGCCATAAAGCCATCTCACCGCGGCGAGCTGGAAATAACCGATGTGAATAGAGTGTACCTGGAGAAAGGAAAACTGGAGGTAGGCGTACTGGACCGCGGTACTGCATGGCTGGATACCGGCACTTTCGATTCACTAATAGAAGCCGGTGAGTTTATAGAAGTTATAGAAAAACGCCAGGGCCTGAAAATAGGCTGCATAGAAGAGATAGCCTACCGCAATGGATGGATAGACGATGAGCAAATGGATAAGCTGGCTACGCTGTACCTGAAAAGCGGCTATGGTGTTTACTTAAAGAAGCTGATAGGCAATCTATAATTTCAAATTTAGGCACAATCATATGGGTAGCTACTTAGATAAAATACTGGATTACATAGGCGACAAAAACCCTATGCACTACAAAAAGCTAAAGAAGAACGCTTACCGCAATGATACCCAATACCTGGAAAGAACAGAAGCTTTTTTTAAGAACTACGAAGAGCTGCTTACTAAAGAAAACAAAGACCTTCCCTACGCGCTCGACTGCTACCTGCACATGTGCAGTGATATGATGTATGAGCAGATCAGGTTTGCTGAAACGGGCGTCTATACCAGCACATCGTTCGACGAGGTGAACAAACGCGTGTATGGCAACCCTGAGGTAATGAGTTACTACATGCATGGTCTGCTGGTATCAGAATATTTGTGGGAGCATCATTATAATGTGCTACAGTTCTTTTTCAATAATATCGCAAAATACACTGACGGCGTCAAGAGTATATTGGAGATAGGCGGCGGGCATGGACTGTTTACCAATGAGATAATAAAGCAGATGAGTGCGGGCTATACCTATACTATGGTCGATATCAGCGAGACGTCAATAGATATGTCGAAGGCTTTTGTAAAAGGGGGCAATGTTGATTATATCTTAATGGATGTGTACCAGTATGAGAGCGATAAAAAGTTTGACTTCCTGATAGTAGGTGAAGTACTGGAACATTTGGAAGACCCGCTGGGCCTGATGAAAAAGCTGCACTCGCTAACTGCTGATAATGTTACCGCCTTCCTTACCGTGCCTTGCAACTCACCTACTATAGATCACATTTATCTCTTTAAAAATCCCGAGGAAATCATAAAGCTTTATAATGATGCTGGCTGGGAAGTGGTGCTTGATCTTGTAGCATCATCTGAAGCTAAAAAGTCTGATGCGGTTGATGACCCGCTGATACCGGTATTGTACGGTGCGTTCCTGAAGAAGAAAGTGTGACTAAGCTAAGTCTGCACCCGCATTCAGCACAAGGTTTGTCCCATTCACATGTGGCGATGCGCTAACAAAGTACGCAACCGCTTCTGCTACCTCGTCTACGGTCAATAACTTTTTCAACGGGTGGTCTTCTACTATTTGCTCCACTACCCGTTCGTCGGTGTCCTTGTTCAGCTCGGTTAGCATGAAAGATGGAGACACACAGTTGGACGTAACATTGAACTTGATGTACTCTGTTGCCCACACCTTGCTCATGGCCAGCAGGTAGGCTTTATTAGCTACGTAAGATCCCCACCCTATTGGCGGCTTGTTGATAACTGCCGATGATATGATGTTGATGATCTTACCGGTCTTTTTCTTGCGAAAACCTTTTATGGCTTCCTGGGTTATTCTTAATGTTGGAATGATGTTTTGCTGAAAGCTGTGTAAAAACACATCAGGGTTGGTCTTGTAGAAATGTTCTTTGTGGATGCTGCCGCTGGCATTGTTAATGAGTATATCTATATCCAACGAAGATAGCTTGCTAACCGTGGTGTCAACAGATGAAGTGTCGTTAAAGTCACAGTGTATTGCCTGGGTATTAGTATAGGTGGCTTCCAGTTCTTTTGCAGCACTGGCAGAATTGGCATAGGTTAAGAAGATAGTATTACCGCTATCTTTTGCAAGAAGCTTTACTATTGCTGCCCCGAGGCCTGATGCACCACCTGTAATAAGTATGTTCATTTTAAAAGCCCTATTTGCAGTTCACCCTTCGCCACCTTTTTACCTTCCTTGTTCTTAAAGAAAAACTTAAACTCATACGTATTTACCGATTCGAAAAAGCCGGTGATCTCTGCTGTGAATTCCAGTTCGTCATTCATATATACCGGTAGTGCGTATTTTATGCTCTGGGTTTGTATCATCACGTTTTTAACCGGCAGGCACATACCTACAAAGTACGATATAAAGCCATTCAGTATGTTGCCATGCAGCACCACATCCTTAAATCCTTTTGCCTGTGCAAAGGCTGCATCTGTGTGCAGTGGGTTGGTGTCTTTAAAGGTGCTGATAAAACCATCGTACACGGCATTACCTGCTGTAAACCGGTGCGTATATGTATCTCCCTGCTGCATTATTGTTCCAGGCGCTTTTCTATGGCGGCGCACATTTCGCCTACATTCTTCCAGCCGTTGATCTCAGAACTGTTAAAGCGTATCTTGAAGTGCTTTTCTATCGCCACTATCAGCTGTATGTGGTTCAGCGAGTCCCACTCGTCTATGTCTTTTGCGCTGGTTGTTGGGTCCAGCACTATGTCTTCATTATCTAAAACGTCAATAAATATCTTATTGACCTGTGCTATGGTATCAGCTGCCATTATTTATTTTTATTGGTTATAAAAGTAGCCCTTTTTTCATATCCGGCAACATGGGCTACCCATTTGCCATCTGCACTTTCGAAGCCGAGGTTAGCGTAATGGTCTTTTACTATCCCGTTTTTTTTTGTGGGGAGATATTCACCTGTCACTTTTTCAAAGCCACCTTTGGCAGCTATCTCCATTATTGCATTTAGTGTAAACTGTTCCATGCCGCGCTTCAGTACCCGGCAGCTCATGATCCAGGAATCTATGAATAGTGTTTTATTGCCGCCATCTTTCATTATCACGATGCCGATCAACCCATGGCTGCCAAAACGGTCTTCCAGTGTTAGTGATATGGTGCGATAATTGGGGTCTGCGGCTATGCGCTTTATGTCTTCTTCGGTGTATCGTATTGTTCTCAGGTTAAACTGGTTTGACCGCTGCGTAAGCTGCGCTACTCTTGGCACCGAAAACTCATCAAACGGCTTTGTATCTGATACCATATCCAGGCTTGCAAGGAAGTCGCTTTCGGTTTCGAAGGTTTGCAGCAACACATTTCGCTGCGCTTCTTCCTGGTATTGCTTTGTACGTTCCTGGTCTTCTTCCGTGAACGATGCTGTTTCAAAAAGGTTTAAGCTCCTCAGATATGGCAAGTATTCGGCAGGGTCTTCCGGAAGTTCAGGCACTGTTATTTCGGGTATGGCCGACTTTACCATCTCCCGCTCAAAAGCATTGTCGTCTACAAACACCATGGAGTCAAAGCCAATATTGAGGACGGATTGTATATACCTGAGGTTATCTACTTTGGTTTCCCAGTTAGCTACAAACACTGCTATATGGTCCATCTTCAGTACCATATCCGGGTGGCTTAGGAAAGGTTCTTTGGCTATGTCTTCGGTATTCTTACTGCACACTGCGAGTATAATGCCGCGCTGCTTTAGCTGCTTGGCCCATTGCTGGAGTTCGGTAAATGCCTTGCCTACACCCAGGTCGCCTACCTGTATGCCTTCCATGCCATCATCACCTATTATGCCGCCCCACATGGTATTGTCGAGGTCCAGCACCAGGCATTTTTTGAAGGTGCCGGTAATGCTGAGCACTATATCGGTGAGGTGTTTGCCTATGTAGGGCAGGAACTCCAGGGCATATACCATGTCCGCGTTCACATACATTTTGGGGTCGAACACAAATTGACGGCCTAGTTCAGCTTGCAGGCCGGCGAGGTCGCAGATGAAGAGGCCATTTGTTTGCTGGCTTAGCTCCATTAGCTGCACATTGGCTTTCCTGAGCTGGTATATGAACGATGAATTTACTTTGGCTGCATAGTTGCCGAAGACACTATCATTTATTTCGGGGAAGGTATTGATGATGACCTTAGACTGGAGACGAGCTGCTATGGTATCGTAGTATTTACGGGCGGTTTGCAATAGTTCATTGGCAAACTGGCTTTGTGCGTGAGCTTCTGTTTTATAGAAGTTCTTTAGCAGCCATTCGCTGCTGCTGTTAATAAAGATAAAGTCCGGGTTGAAGCTGTATAGTTCAGAGGACGGGTCGAAAACCTGGAGGTCTATTTGGTTATAGTCTGCTTCGTATATTTCAAAGTCGACGCCAACCTCATGACCATACCCTTTGATAGCAGTGTTGAGGAGTTGCGATGCGCTATCTGAGAGTAAGGCTATTTTTATTTTCTTTAACCCTGAAAAATTTTTTTTTAAGTTTTTCTTAAGGCTATTAAATGACAGCATCGCAGCTATGGATGTTATTGAAAAACAAAAATAGCATAATTACTGTAGTTCCCTATTTTGATAGTAGAGTGGCGGCTAATTTACATAATAAAATATATTATTTGATTAATGGAAATGGGGAGGCCTTGCCGGGCATGCGTTTGATGGCTGTTTTTGGGGAGGACTTGAATGGTTTTTCTGTATCACGGATTTTTAATGAATTACACAGATTCCACGGATTGTGGGTGGTGGATATACTTGCTGGAGGTAGGTTTGAGCACGATTTTCGGAGAGGAGTTGGTGTGTTTTTCATATTTTGATAATTTTCGCAAGCCCTTATCTGCAGCGGGTTTGAGGGCGCTTTTCGGGGAGGACATGGCATGTTTTTTTGTTCTGGTTTGTTATGTAAAACAGTTTGGATATAGTTGCTGCCGCAATAAGGGAGGCAGCACTTTGATGTGGCTGATTGCTGAATTTCAGGGGATTTCTCCACTTCGTTTGCTTCGCTGCACTTCGTTGCGAAATGACGACTTCGATTTGCGTGTGGCTTGCCTGGCTCGTGTTTGAGGGCGGTTTCCGGGGAGGACATGGCATGTTTTTCACTTGCTCTATTACTATGGGAAGATGTGGTTTAGCTGAATTATTTTGTTGGGAGAGATAATTGTGGTTCGTTGTGACGAGCATTTTTAGGGGGAAGTTACAGTACATATATACGAGTGAAAACATTGATCAAGGCTCGTTATCAGAAACACGGCTTCAACATGGGTATTAATGGGTGCTTCATTTATCTTTGCCTGATTAGCGAGTTCGCTCTTATATACTTATGAATAATTTAATGTTTTGGCTGCAACCTTTTATTGCGGCGTTTACTGGTTGGTTTACTACATGGATAGCTATATATATGCTTTTTCATCCCCGCAATCCTAAGCGCATTCTTGGCCTTGTTACCATACAGGGGATTTTTCCAAAAAGGCAGCGGCAGGTGGCTGAGAAGCTAGGTAGTATGGTGGCAAAGGAGCTGATACATTTTGATGAGATAGCCATTCAGCTCAGGAACCCGGAACAATTAAAAGAGCTTACACCTACTATAGAAAAGCACCTGGATAACTTTTTGCAGGTAAAGCTGAAAGAAAAGCTGCCGGTGATCTCTATGTTCGTGGGGGCCGGTATGATGGATAAGATCAAAGAAGGTATGCTGGAGGAAATAGGACTGCTGTTGCCGGAGATCATTGGCCAATATACAGATTCCCTTAGTAAGAGGATAGACATAGAGAAAATGGTGACCGAGAAGGTAGCCAACTTTTCATCGGACAAGCTGGAGCAGATACTGGAGGCGGTGATGAAAAAGGAGTTCAAGTTTATAGAGATCATAGGCGGCGTACTGGGTTTTGTAATAGGGCTAATACAAATGGGCCTTGCTTTTCTTTAGTCATTTTTAGTTGTAAGTCGTGAGCCCGTGAGAAACTGCGATCCTTTAATTGCCCATTCGTGAACTTACGACTTATGACTTACGACTAATTAATAGTCTCTGGCACAATGTTTTTAGGGTATTAAATAACTAAAAACTAAACACCATGAGATCACTACTGTATATTATCGCCGTTATCCTGCTTATAGGGTGGGCGCTGGGATCATTTGCATTCCACGTTGGTAACATCATTTACATATTGCTGGTATTAGCCGTTGTTTCCTTCCTGCTGGGTGTTATTCGCCGCGGAAGTGTATAAAAAAGACTCAAGTTTGTAACCAATGATTAGCCGTGAAATCCGGCTAATCATTGATTTGGATATAATATTTAAAACAGGCATGATTTTTTTATAGAGTTATTAATCAAACTATTTTAACCACTTAAAACAAAACAATTATGAAAAAGTACATGTTAATGGCGCTGTTAGTAATGGGTATCTTAGGTACCGGCACTGCATTTGCACAGGAAGGCCCAAAGGCTGAAAAGAAAGAAAAGAAAATGGACAAGAAAGAGGATAAAATGGAAAAGAAAGAATTCCATGGCAGCGACCGCAAAGCAACCAAGAAGAAGGAAAAAGCTGAAAAGAAGAGCGACAAGCAAGACATGAAAGAAGATATGCACAAATAATAACACCGGTTAGTTTTGTTATAACAGCCCCGCACCAAAATGCGGGGCTGTTCTTATGTGCGGGTGAGTTTAGGGGCAGGCATTGTTAAATACCGAAATGTAGAATTACATTTGCTGCTTCCATTTAAAAATAATAAGAATGAAAAAAACATTATTGCTGTTCATAGCTGTAATTACGGTGATAGGATCTCGCGCCGATGAAGGGATGTGGATACCTATGCTAATAGGCAAGAACTATGACGAGATGCAACGCCTGGGGCTAAAACTAACCAAGCAAGACCTATATGATATAAACCACAGCAGCATGAAAGATGCCATACTGCAGTTTGGCGGAGGATGTACTGCTGAGATGATATCGGACAAAGGACTGCTGCTTACCAACCACCACTGCGGATATGATGCCATAGCTACGCTGAGCACAGTAGACCGCAATCTTTTGGATAATGGATTCTGGGCGCACAATATGCAAGAAGAGCTGCCTGCACAGGGCGTAACAGCACTATTCCTGCAACGGATGGAAGATGTGACCGACCAGGTAAAAGCAGCGATAGGCGATGCAACCGGTGAAGAGTTCACTAAAAAATTTGAAGCTATCCGTAAGCAGATAGAAGAGAAAGAAGCGGATAAAGGGAAGTATGTGGCTAATGTAAAAGACTACTTTAATGGCAACCAGTTTTTCCTGCTGATCTATAAGAAGTATACGGACGTAAGGCTGGTGGGTAATCCGCCGAGGTCGCTAGGCAAGTTTGGTGGTGATACCGATAACTGGATGTGGCCACGCCATACGGCGGACTTCTCGATGTTCAGGATATATGCTGATAGCAATAACCAGCCGAAGCCTTATAGCGCAACAAATGTGCCTTATCACCCAAGGAAATTTCTGCCGGTATCTATAAAGGGAGAGCATGAGGGCGACTATGCCATGATCTTTGGCTACCCGGGCCGCACTAACCGGTATGAAGTTTCTTATGGCGTTGATTTAGCTATAAATGTGGTAAACCCATCGATAGTTACCTGCCGCGACCTGCGCCTGGCTATCATGCGCCGCCATATGGATGCGAATAAGGCTACTTACCTGCAGCTTACGTCATCATACTCGCGCATAGCCAACTACTGGAAATACTTTATAGGCCAGACAGAGCAGCTGAAACGCCTGAACATTGTAGACAAGAAAAGAAAGAGCGAAGACAAATTCACAGCCTGGGAACAAACGAATAATATGCCTGCTGACCTGATGGAAAAATTCAGCAGGATATATCTCGACTATGCTCCTTATGCAAAGCACTCTGTGTATTATGGCGAATGCTTCAGGGCATCAGCCGTGGCGAGGATGGCTGGTGTGCTGAAACCATTGTATAGCGCCTACGAAAGAAATGACAGCGCTAAAACGGAAATGAATGCCGACACCCTGAAGAAATATATAACTGCTGCGCAAACTGCTTATCGCGCTAACCTGAAGGAATTTGACCTGGCCACTGAAAAAGAGATGCTTGCGAAAATGACGGAACTGTATCACCAGAATGTACCAGCTGACCAGTTGCCGGGCATTTATGAGCAGGTGATATTGAAAGCTAAAAACAAAAATGATAAGACTGGTTATACAGGCAGCTCTTACTCAGAATATGCTGACTATGTATTTGCGCATACGTTCATTACTGATAGCAACAAGTTCAATGAATTTTGCAAAGCGCCGACTTTTGAGCAGCTGAAAAACGACGTAGCGGTGCAGTATGCTATGAGCTTTATTAATAACTACACCAAAAATTACCAGCCGAAAGTAGAGGCCTTTAGTGTAAAGAAAACAGATCTGGCCCGTGAATATGTGCACGAGATAATGGAGCAGAAGAAAGACAAGCTGATGTACCCTGATGCGAACTCTACCATGAGGATAAGCTATGGCAAGGTGCTGAGCTATGAACCGCAGGATGGTGTACACTACAACTACTTCACTACAATCGATGGCCTGATGGCAAAGTATAAACCCGGCAGCGATGAATTTGATGTGCCTAACGACCTGATACAGCTTTATAAAAATAAAGACTTCGGCCGCTATGCCGATGAAGATGGTACACTGCATACCGACTTTATTACCAATAACGATATTACCGGCGGCAACTCAGGCAGCCCGGTGATCAATGCGAATGGTGAACTGATAGGTGCGGCGTTTGACGGCAACTGGGAAGCTATGAGCGGGGATATAGCATTTGATAAAAAGTATAAGCGGACCATAGTGTGTGATGCGCGGTACATACTGTTCCTGATAGATAAGATGGGGCATGCTGATAACCTTATTAAGGAAATGGATGTGCGAGAGTAAATATCTCACGCAAAGACGTTATTTCCCGTATGGCGTTTTAAGGCCGCAAAGGTATAACGCAGTATAGGCCTATAATTTTAAAAGTATAAGCGGCAGATGTTTCTGCCGCTTTTTTATTTGGGAATTTTTCTTGATCAAAAATAAATTTTTCAAATTATACCAATTGGTATAATTTTGTGATGTAAAGTAAAAAATAAATGACTAAGGCTGAGAAAACAAGGGAGTTCATTATAGAGAAAACTGCACCCATATTCAATATGAAGGGGTATGCGGGAACATCGCTTAGTGATATAACTGATGCTACGGGATTGACCAAGGGCAGCATCTATGGCAACTTTGCTAATAAGGATGAGGTGGCGCTGGCGGCATTTGACTTCAACTACAAAAAGGTACAGGGCATTATAAAGAGTGAAATGGAAAAGCGGACTTCTATTAAGGACAAGCTGCTTGTTTATATACATGTTTATGAGAACTTCTTAAGATTCCCTTTCCCTGAGGGTGGTTGCCCGGTGCTGAATACAGCTATTGAATCGGACGATACGCACCCGGCTTTGAAAAAGAAAGTAGGCGATGCTATTGTGGGCTGGAAGAATAGCATAGTTAACTTACTGGAAAAAGGGATAGAGAATAAAGAGTTTAAACATGTGGAAGATGCAGAACAAGTGGCGCTATCGATAATAGCGCTGATAGAGGGTGGGATAATGATAGCAAAGGCGACAGGCAAAACTAACTATAGGAATTCTATTATGAAATCTGTAGAAAAAATGATCAATTCGCTGGATTGATTTTTTTTGATAATAAATATACCGATTGGTATATTTTAAGGAAATAGAAATTTATTCATCATTAATTTAAAAACAAATAAAATGAAAACAACAAATAACACCATCCTCATTACCGGAGGGAGCGCAGGCATCGGCCTTGAAATGGCTAAACTGTTTACAGAAAAAGGCAACCATGTGATCATCCTGGGAAGGAACAAAGAACGGCTGGAACGTGCAGTAGCCACATTAAAGAATGTGACCGCCATCGTGTGCGATGTAACGAGGGAAAAAGATGTTGATGAGCTGGTAAAACGCATTAACGAAGAATTTCCTCAACTAAATGTGTTGATCAATAATGCGGGGCACGCTTACGCCTACCAATTGGGTATAGGCGCTAACTCGTTTGAAAAAGCATCGGAAGAAATAATGACCAATTATCTTTCGGTGGTTAGCATTACGGAGAAGCTACTGCCCATACTGCACAACCAGCCACAAGCCGCTATCGTTAATGTATCGTCTATTGTCGCATTTGCTCCGGGCTTAAGAACACCTACATACTCGGCCAGCAAAGCCGCAGTGCATGCATATACGCGCATACTGCGCTATACACTGGCGCAGTCTACGGGTATAAGGGTATTTGAGTTGATGCCGCCATTGGTAAATACTGACTTTTCGCAGGAGATAGGCGGCGCTAATGGTATACATCCCTCTGTAGTGGCAGATGATCTTTTGGCGGCTATGGAAAGTGATCATTACGAAATACACGTGGGCAGTACGGCGGCTATTTATAAGTTGTCACTATCCTCCCCCGCCGATGCTTTGACAGCTATTAATAACCGTTAATTTTTTACCAATAAATATACCGAATGGTATTTTATGAAAAGAAATATCCTGCTGATCACTGTTATTGCGGCTGCAATGATGGAACTTATAGATACCTCTATAGTAAATGTGGCGCTGTCGCAGATGAGCGGCAACCTGGGCGCTACGCTGGAAGACACATCGTGGGTGATCACATCTTACGCCATAGCCAATGTGATTATTATACCACTTACCAGCTTTCTTGCGGCAAAGCTGGGCCGGAGGAATTATTATATAGGCTCGGTGATAGCTTTCGCCTTCTTCTCGTTCATGTGCGGGCAGGCGGGTAATATATGGGTGCTGGTGGCATTCCGGTTTATGCAGGGTATTGGTGGCGGGGCATTGCTATCTGTGTCGCAGGCTATAGTGTTTGAGCTGTTCCCTAAGGAGAAACAAAATATAGCCAGTGCATTGTTTGGTATAGGTGTGTTTATAGGCCCAACGATAGGCCCCACTTTGGGTGGGTTTATCACTGAATATTATTCGTGGCCATGGATATTTTACATTAATGTGCCGATAGGTATCGCCGTAGCTATACTTTGCTACTTCTTACTGCACGAACCTAAAATAAAACAAACAGCAGGGCGTATAGACTGGGTAGGCATTATACTGCTGGCGATAGGCATAGGCTCACTGCAGATAGTATTGGAACGGGGAGAAACAGAAGACTGGTTTGAGACACGCTATATAATATGGCTCTCAGTGACGGCAGTACTTTGCCTGTCGACTTTTATATGGTGGGAGTTGACCATTAAAGATCCTATCGTGAACCTGAGAGTGCTAAAAAGTAAAAATCTTAGCATAGCTGCGGCGCTAACTTTTGTTTCGGGGCTTGGGCTGTTTTCTTCAGTATTTCTTACACCGGTATTTGCGCAGCGGTTACTGAACTTCACGCCTACGCAAACAGGGTTGTTACTATTGCCTGGCGCATGTATTGCTATTTTCGGGCTTATGGTATCTGCAAGATTGCTGCAAAAAGGCATTTCTCCTTTATTTATGATCACGGTAGGCATGGGATTATTTGTGCTGTTTAGCTGGCAAATGTCTCGGTTAAACCTTGCGGCGGGTGCAGCCGATATTACCTTTGCGCTTATCTGGCGTGGGCTGGGATTGGCTATCGTTACTGTTCCGCTTACGGCCCTGGCGGTGTCTTCCCTTGCTCCGAAGGACATTCCTCAAGGGGCTGCGCTCAATAATATGATGCGGCAGCTTGGCGGTTCAGTTGGTCTTGCTGTGGTGAATACGTATCTTGCAAACCGAAACGCCCTGCACCGGTCTGACCTTGTATCAAATATCACAAGCGATAACCCTGCGGCGGTACAACGATTATTAAGCTATACAAAGTACTTTCTGACCAAAGGTTTCACATCATTCGATGCCCACGCAAAGGCATTGCAGCTCCTGGACCTGAATGTTGGGCGACAGTCCAGCATGCTGAGTTTTGCTGATGCCTACCTGCTGGTGGGTGCAATCTTTATCTTTGCACTGCCTATGCTGCTGTATGCGAAACAAAAGAAAGGACAGAAAGTGCAGGTAATACTATCGGACCATTAAAGCAACAACATGAAAAGAGTAGTAGTAACGGGCATGGGCGCCATAACACCCCTGGGAAATACGGTAAGCGAATTCTGGCAAAATATAGTGGCAGGCAAAAGCGGCGCCGGCCTCATTACCAAGTTTGATACCACTAAATTCAAGACCAAGTTCGGCTGCGAGATACATGCCTTTAATGCAGAAGACTATATAGAAAAGAAAGAGGTAAGAAAGTACGACCTGTTTACACAATATGCCATAGCGGCAAGCGACGATGCTATTAAAGATGCAGGGCTTGACTTTGCCACAATGCCTGAGAAAGAACGGTATGAAGTAGGCGTAATATGGGGCTCTGGCAACGGCGGTATAGGCACATTTGAAGACCAGCTTAAAGAGTTTTATGCGGGTGACGGCACACCTAGGTTTAGCCCGTTCTTTATCCCAAAGATGATCATTGATATAGCTGCCGGGGTCATCTCTATACGCCATAAGCTGCATGGGCCAAACTATGCTACCGTGTCTGCGTGCGCATCGTCTAACACTGCTATCATTAACGCTTTCGATACTATAAGACTGGGTAAGGCTAACATCATTGTGGCGGGTGGCTCAGAGGCAGCTATTACGCCGGGGTCTATAGGAGGGTTCAACGCATCTCAGGCGCTATCAAAAAATAACGATAACCCTACTGGTGCATCAAAGCCATTTGATAAAAACAGGGACGGTTTTGTAGTGGCCGAAGGCGCTGGCGCACTGATACTTGAGGAACTGGAACATGCCCAGAAGAGAGGCGCAAAGATCTATGCCGAAATAGTAGGCGGCGGAATGGCGGCCGATGCTTATCACCTGACAGGCACTCACCCCGAGGGGTTGGGAGCAGCGCTGGGTATGGAGCGGGCATTGAAAGATGCCGGATTAAAACCAGCGCAGATCGATTATATAAATGCTCATGCCACATCTACCTTTCTCGGCGACACAGGCGAGCTGCTGGGCATAAAACATGTGTTTAAGGATGTGCCGGTAACTGTTACAGCACCAAAATCTATGACGGGTCACCTGCTGGGCGCGGCTGGCGCTGTGGAGAGCATTATCAGCATTATGTCGGTAATAGAAGATATTATACCGGCAACTATTAATACCGAGAACCTGGACGAGCACACGCCAGAGGGGGTGAATGTTGTGCTGGGCAAGTCAATAAACAGGCCTGTAACTTATGTAGTGAACAATACCTTTGGATTTGGAGGGCATACGGCTACTTCCATATATAAGAAGTACGTGGAATAGAATCTGCCTGCAGTAACGATAAATTAGTGAGCAGACAAAGAACAACTCACCGCTGTGTGACCAGTAGACTGCAGCACATTGCTTTCGTCTGTGCAGCTGTTCCGTGCATCGTTAGTAGAAGTGCCTGCGGCAAAATTTGTAGCAACTGTGGTATCGCGTGAATAATTTCCTGTAACCAGCACATAGCTACAAGTACATGTATAATTACTGTTGTTATTGCTTTTCTGACATGAAGCAACAACTAATGCAAGAAAAGCTAAAACTATAAGAATTGATTTGCCCATGTTATGATTTTGCTGCTGTAAATATAGCGTTTATGAATTAAAAAGGCAAGTTTTTTAGTTTAACCTATGGTAATTCATAGCACCTAAACCGAGACGCAGGAGTCTTATTAGCAGGCTTAAAAAAAAAGTGCGGCAAGGTAATATTGCCGCCTCCCTCTTCAAAAAAATCAATAACTGAAAGGGTATTATTTGTAACTAAAGATCATATCTTTATATTGCAACAGAATCTACCTGGATGAAAATACTCGTAAATCTTGTAAGAGTTATCTTACTGCTGACTGCAATTTTTTTCACGGTAATTTTCGCTTTGTGCATGGTCCATTGGTTCATACACGGAGATAGCCAGAGTGTAAATAAGATCTTGCTAAGAGACCTATTTATCGTCAGCATTGTTGTTGCGTCGGCCTGGTCTTTGGCGCATGCGGCTTACAAAACTATGTAACTTGTTATTCTGCCTTTATTTTGGCATTCTTCTGTCGGCGATCGTAGGCAATGCGGTTGATCAAGATAGATATACCTTCGCTTGCAAAGCCACACTGTATTATCGTTAAGCCATAGGGGCTATTCTGCGACCTTAACCATGCACCAATGCAGATGGCAATAAAAGACAGAATAATGAATACAGATGGAAGATGTTTCATAGGGTGAAGATAACGTATTCTCTATTTTATTGTTACATCGACGTCTATGCCACTGAATAAAATATAATTCAATATATGTTTTTGCCATTCACAATATCATAACTAAAGATTTTATAAAGTAAAAGCATTGTTTCGTAGATTTACTAAGGGTTCATTCTTTAACCGTTCTAAATCGCAATATCATGGAAAGCAAGAAAGTAGTTGACACAGCGTACAATGTAATAGGCATTGTGTTCTTCGGCATCATCCTGTTTATGGGTGTAGCATTCGTTGTTAATCTTGTTCACGACGTTATATCAAGGCACTAAATCGATCTTTTTTTGATTTTTAAGTGCAGCATATACTGAGCAGAAATTGCTGGCATCTTTGCCAGTATGTTATTCCGCTGAGCCATTCTTAAATCTTATCGTATAGTTAATTGCTTTTTTACTCTTTTATACTTCTCTGAGCCGCATCCATATAATGCAGCAATTTGCCCCCCACTTCTTAGATAACGCATGAATAAAACAAGACTGGAAGCTTTTAGTGATGGCGTGTTTGCGATCATTATTACCATAATGGTATTAGAGCTGAAAGTTCCTGAAGGCACAAGTTGGGTCGTAATTAAACCTTTGGTCCCTATCTTTATTTGTTACCTGCTAAGCTTTGTTTTTGTAGGCATTTACTGGGGTAACCATCACCACCTGCTGCATACTGCAAAAAAGGTAAATGGCGGTATTATGTGGGCAAATATGCACTTGCTATTCTGGCTGTCCCTTGTTCCTTTCGCCACAGGCTGGATGGGTGTTAATAACTTCGAAAAGGTTACGGTTGCTACTTATGGTGCGCTGCTGTTTTGCTGCGGTATCTCATTTACAATACTAAGCAATACGATCAAAAAAAGCTATACACACGAAACTGCGCTTGTAAAGGCCATAGCAAAGGATGGTATTAAAGGGATGCTGTCGCTGGTGTTGTATGCCTGTTCAGTACCTATTGCCCTTTATATTCAACCCGGTATTGCAGCATTTCTTTTTGTAGTTGTATCAGTAATGTGGATCATTCCGAGCAAAGAAATAGAGCGGGCGCTGGACGATGAAGAACATACCTGAAATCACATCTTAGTTTATCAGGTAATATTCTGTTTTACACATTACAATTCCCGCTTTGTCAGGAACTATATTTTAGCCCTCAGGCATAGTTGTAACTTTAATTCAGGATAGCAGGAATGCACTTGAAAAGAAGACCGCATCGCTCACAACAATGCTGATAGCAATGACCGTAAGAAACAAAACACGATTATTTACAGCCATCTTCTGGCTGCTGATCACATACAATGTACTGATGACAATATTTGATACCATCATTATTCTTAAGAAATAAGCTGGGTTCCTGCAAGTTTATTGACATTGATTGTACTTTTCGTTTGTCTCTTTCTTTTTTTCTTATATATTTACGACATGAAAATCAAGCTTGTTTTGTGCCTCGTATTGGCCATGGTAATAATGAGCAGCTGTGGAGGCGGCGAGCGAAATTATTATCATAACAAGAATGGGCGTATAAAGCATGTAAAAGCCAGGAAATATGCGCCATGGCACCAGCCTGATGCAGGTAGTGGCTACGATAACTATTCCCGCCATTCACTGCAGCTATGGGATAGAAACATGCGGTAAATATCCATAAAGGAATTTTTGCTCATTAAAGCGGAATATACCTACTAAAAATATCCTGGTAATAGTAAGCCTGTATTTCGAGAATTTGTAGGGGAATGTTCCAAGAAACTGATCGGGGTATAACTCAAATAAAGTTTTTCTATGCCCTGGGCCGAGTTTTTTTATTATCCTTATTGCAGTCCATAATTCATGGTAGTTTACCTTTTTGCCGTCTGCAAAGTAACAAGTCTCTCCATTTTCATATAAGCCGAACCTTACTCCGTGAGCTAACTTGTAGATAATTATATCTAATCGTGAGGACAAAGCGACCATATTATGACAAAGCTAATAACTTCTTATTAAAATATAAAATTTTCTATAAAAAACCAGAGCATACCTGTTTGATAAGAAATGACAGGAATAATGATGAAATAGTGCACCTGTAAACAAGTGACTGCATGTAAATTTGACAAGTATAACCAGAATGCACAAAAATGAAGTAGCAGGATTTGCAATTTGCTTTATTGATACTTATATTTACAAAAAAACACCTGATGAGAAGTTCTCTTACTACTATATTATTTGCGGCGATAGTTT
>JABDHF010000053.1:116-2919 GCA_013285595.1 Bacteroidota bacterium | reverse complement strand
ACTCTACATATATCCCCCCGGTGCCAAGTGCCGATTCTGTATCAAAGGGAAGTTATATGAAACTATACTTTTCTCCTACCGACTCCCTGCTGATAACAGACCTGGCTGTAAAAGGCTTGCCGATCGAAGCACTTACCGCAACAAATACTTTTGACCCAAGCGATACAACTTATAATACAAAATTGATCTTATCAGATAGCAGGTCTAAGCTCATTTCGCTGATCCTGAATACTAAAAACTCCTCTCCGGATCCGCTTTCGACAACATATACCGTGAAGCAAAGCACATCAACTTTAACCGATTACAGAACTGGCGAGAATAAAACCTATGCGATATCTGAGGGAAGCAGTGTTACCATCACATCTACCACCTACCCTATTGCCGGCACCATGGACCTTATTATCCGTTATAATACAGTTAGTAAAGAAGTCACTGGCAATTTCTCTATTTACAGATAATCCTGACGAATAGCCATACACTCTCCCTTTAGATACCCCCCTTTAGACAGCGCATAAGGTGTGCTCATGCGCGGGATATTTGTCCTGGTTACTTTCGTTTTTCTTAAATGGAATGTTTCAGCTCATTAATATTAACATCAAAATAACGATTATATTCTATTAAGTGATAACGTAATAATTACGCTCATTTAGATTATTTCGTTAACTTTATCCAGTAAAAAAATTCTAACCAACAAATTTTTGAGCGCATTACAGATTTCTTATACTCTTTGGCTAATGATTTTTATAAAAATGGCTTGGTTATGAATAAAATTCTTTTTGGTAGTACGCTGTCGAAATACGACCGGTATATTCTCAATAGAATTATTGGCGCATTTGATGTTGAAAAGGATTTCAACATCTATGAGCTTATAGAAGAGTCTGTATCTTATAAGTGTCTTTTGCCTAGCCAGAATACAATAATAATGGAGACTTACTATGCAATAAAAGAGTATCTGCTGGCATGCGGTTTTTTAGTAGAAAAAAAAGAAATGTCTCATTACCTTCTTACCGCAAAAGGTGTGCAGCTAAAGGCATTAGGATCTATAGAGAAGTATGAGGAAAGAGAAATGAAAACAAGAAGAAAATCTTTTATCTACAAATTTTTTTCAAGAAGTACACCACGTCAATTACCTGGTTTTTCTACAAGCTACTGATTACTTTAATGAACAGGAAAACAGTCAAATATATCTACGATGAGATCATTCCTGCAGCAATAATTATCATAATAGTGGGAGCTATTGTTTTTGCCTATCTCAAGATGTAATACCAATCCTCTTTACTATTTATACACCTGCGGCGCTTATTTCTTTTACAACACCGTGCTCTATACGCACCACGCGCGCAGGGTACTTCTGGATAATTGTGTAATCGTGTGTTGCCATAATAAAAGCTGTCTGGTAGTCGCGGCAGATATTAAAGAGCAATTGCATGATCTCGTCTGTGGTATCAGGGTCAAGATTTCCTGTAGGCTCGTCAGCAAGTATCAGCTTAGGGTTATTCAGCAGTGCGCGTGCAATATCTACACGTTGCTGCTCCCCACCAGACATTTCGTAGGTCATTTTAGCCCCTTTATTCTTTAGCCCCACCTTAGTGAGCACATAGTCTATCTTCTCCTTCATCAGGGCCTTATCCTTCCAGCCTGTCGCCTTTAAAACAAACTCCAGGTTGTGGTACACATCCCGGTCTGTAAGCAGCCTGAAATCCTGGAAAACAATACCGAGGTTTCTTCTCAGCAAAGGTATCTTTTGCCATGTAAGCTCTTTAAGGTCGAACCCCGCTACGTTTCCCTCACCTTCTTTCAGGTACAGGTCGCCATACAAAGTTTTGAGTAAACTTGATTTACCGGTACCTGTCTTGCCAATAAGATATATGAACTCCCCTTTGTCTACCTCCAGGTTCACATTGTTAAGAACAAGGCTATTGCCCTGGTATATGTTGCTCTGCCTTAACGATACAATATTCATTGAGTCCATTATCAATTCATTTAAAACAAAGATAAATGCAATTCAGTTCAAAAATAAAAGTAACTGCACATTAAAATGGCCGCCCGAAAAAAGGGACGGCCATTTTCTAAAAAAATAATAACAATATTATTCAACAATAAGCTTCTGTGTATGCGCCTGATTGCCGGTGATAGTCTGCACTATGTACATACCACTTACGGAAATAACTGCATGAGGTATCAGTATACGCGCCTGGTTGCCGGTAACCTGTTCTGTTGTTTTATAAACAACCTTGCCGGTAACATCAGTAACAATTACCTGAGCCTCTGTATTGTCGGCATCTTTAACCACTACGTAGGCATCGCCATTGGTTGGGTTAGGCACTACTGCAACATCTACATTACCCATCTTTACATTGCTTACATAAGCAGGCCATGGGGCAAAGGTAAGCCTATCCATATAAAAGTTATTGCCACCGCCGTATTTACCATATAAAGTTACAGAATTGCCTGGCAGGTAACGGAAACGGAATACGGTATAGCTGGTTTTGGCAGCAGCAGGTAACAGGATACCCATAGAAGACCAGTCAGACGCAGAAGAAGGTGTATAGTAAGTAGACTGCAGGCCTTTATTATCCAGGCCACCTTTAGAGACAATCGTAAGCTTTGTCCACGCAGACATTGTTCCACCTGTGCCTTTTGTAGCATAATCTATCTCCATGGTATCATTGATACCTGCAGATGAAGCTGCACGCGAGCCGCCTGAATAGTTATAATTCAGGTAGCAAGCGCCACCACTAAAACTGCTGAGATCGAAAGGAACAGTGAACAGGTCATCAACGTCGCCACCAGGGTTTCCGGT
>JABDHF010000053.1:0-106 GCA_013285595.1 Bacteroidota bacterium | reverse complement strand
CTACGCGGGGATCATAAGCAACATATTCTACGCTGCTATTGTCATACATACCTACGTTTGCCATTTGCCATTTAAACTGGTTGTTATAATAGTTGAACATTGGCCA
>JABDHF010000052.1 GCA_013285595.1 Bacteroidota bacterium | reverse complement strand
GTACATATTGGATACTCATGTTTGTTTATGGGGTTTTGGCGACTACAAAAGAATTTCAGCAAATGCCAAATCTATTCTGGAACAAGAGGACTCAAAACTCTTAGTAAGCCAGGTTAGTTTGTTTGAAATTGCCATAAAATTAAATATTGAAAAACTTCTCGACCTTAAAATAAAATTAGAAGAATTTATACAATTAATTAAAGCTAACGGCGTTGAAATACTACCAGTAAAGAATGAACACCTGGTCACTTATTCCGGTTTTTCATTTCATAATACGCACAGAGATCCTTTTGACCGTTATTTAATTGCTACAGCATATGCTGAGAAAAAAGCAATTATAACAAAGGATGAAAAATTTAATTTTTACGCTGATAAAATAAACATCGTTTGGTAACACCATTTTGCAGCCGGCAACTTATTTCCCTTATTGCAATTCTTACTTCTATTACTGCTACGGCACAACCCGCATGGCAGCAGCGTGTAGATACAAAGATCGATGTGCGCCTGGACGACAAAAAGCATTTCCTGCGTGCATATGAAGAATTGAGTTACACGAATAACTCACCAGACACACTTCGTTTTATCTATATACACCTGTGGCCAAACGCCTACAAAAACGACCGCACACCTTTTGAGCGCCAGCAGGATGTGAATGGAAGTACCCTGTTTTATTATTCCAAACCAAAGGATAAGGGTTATATCGACAGCCTGCAATTCACCGTCGATGGCGCACCCGCAGAGCATTATAGCTCAGAAAAATCGCCTGACATTGCACGCCTCGATCTGCCAAAGGCATTATTGCCCGGCCATACTATAAAGATAACCACGCCATTCCTGGTAAAGATCCCCAAAGTGTTTTCCCGCATGGGCCATACTGGCCAGGCCTATTACATTTCCCAATGGTTTCCCAAGCCTGCAGTGTATGATACCAAGGGCTGGCACCCCATTTCTTACCTGGACCAGGGGGAATTTTTTAGCGAGTATGGCACTTACGATGTGAGCATCACCCTGCCATCTAATTATGTATTAATGGCTACCGGTAACTGTACCGACGAGAAAGAAAATCAGTGGATGGACGAGCTTTCGCAAAGGCCTTTGCCAACGATAAAATATAAAACGCACAAAGATACCATACCGCCAAGCTCCCCGGAAATGAAAACGGTCCATTTCCACGAAGAAAATATACACGACTTCGCATGGTTTGCAGACAAGCGCTGGCTGGTGCGCAAGGATACTGTTTATTCCCCCGGCAATGGCCAGTTGGTGACCACCTGGGCTGCATTTATGCCATCTTACTGGAAGCAATGGCAAAAAGCCACCGGGTACCTGAAAGAAACAGTAAACCACTATGGGAAGTGGGTAGGCCCGTACCAATACAAGACCATAAAGGCGGTTTTAGGCGATCTGCGCGCCGGTGGGGGCATGGAATACCCAACGGTGACTGTTATAGACAAAACAGCAAGCAGTGATTTGAAAACGGTAGTAGTGCATGAGGCAGGGCACAACTGGTTTTACGGTATGCTGGGAAGCAATGAGCGCGACCATGCCTGGATGGATGAAGGCATCAATACATTTTATGAGCAAAAGACGACCCGCGACCTTAACCACGACTCTTCTAAAGTAAAGAAGAAGACGCTCGATGAGGCGCTCGTCCTGTTCGAGAGGGAGGCAACCCATACTGACCAGGCAATAGACCAGACCTCGGCCAATTTCGAAAAGCTGAACTATGGGCTGGATATTTACTTTAAAACTGCGTTGTCGCTCAACTGGCTTGAAAAATATATGGGCGCGGCCGATTTTGAAAAAGGGATGCATGACTATTACAGCAGTTGGCACTATCACCATCCATATCCCGATGATTTTAGAGTATGTATGCAACGCAATACCTCAAAACCTATCGGCTGGTTCTTCGATACTACTCTTACCTCGAATAAAAAGATAGACTTCACCATCTTAAAAGCGCATGCAAATGGCGATAATACTATAATAAAGGTGCGTAATAATACGGGCGTCTCCTCCCCGGTATTGATCGATGCTTGTTATAAAGACAGTATTACCGCGAGCGCATGGACACCCTCATTTACTCACACTACCACACTATCGGTACCTACAGCCACATGGCGCAAACTGAAAATAGATGACGTAATACCTGATGCAAAATCAGATAACGATGTATATAGGAAGCATGCCATATTTCATCATTTCGGTATACAGCTGAAACCACTTGTGGGGCTAAACCTTTATAGTAAAGACCAAATCTTTGTATCACCAGCTGTGGCTTACAATCAATACGATGGTATTATGGCCGGCCTGCTTATTCACGATCTTACCCTGCCTGAGAACCGGTTTCGTTATGCCCTTGCTCCCTTATATTCATTTGAGACGAAATCAATCGTAGGCGCAGGCTCCATCGGCTATTTGTGGTATCCGGAAAACGTTTTTAAAGAAATAATGCTGCAGGCTGATGGTAAAACATTTCATTACAAGGAGCTATCACAACCATCTTATAATCTGCATTTGAACGCAGGCTATACCAAAATTGCCCCGTCGTTGACCTTCACCTTTAACGAGCACAATCCGATAAGCCCTGTCGTGCGCACGCTCACCCTGAAAGGATACTCTATTAACGAGGATTATTTCTATTCGCCTGCCACAGCTATTGGCCAGCCCGAGGCTACTTTGCGCACACAGCAAAAAACCTATGGCGTTATCACGTATAAACATAAGAATAATCGCACTTATAACCCCTTTAGCTATAACCTGCAAGGCCAGCTGGGCGCAGACTTCGCCAAGCTAAGCGCTGAGGGAAACCTGAAGATAAATTATAATACTCCCCACAAAGCGCTTTATGTCCGCGCCTTTTTAGGCAAGTTCTTCCCTATCAGCGGAGATCTCGCGGTTTATTCACGCTATGAGCTCAATACCTCTTACTCAGGCCTTGACGATTACTTATACGATGGCACTTACCTGGGACGCAACGCTACAAACAACCTGGCATCTCAGCAAATAGCCACCCAGGAAGGCGGTTTTAAAGTTCCTGTGTTCAACAATGCAGACCGCAGCGACAACTGGATGGCTACGGTGAATCTTAAAACAAACCTACCACTGAAAAAGTTGCCTGTACTCTTGTTCTTCGATGCCGGCATTATCCCCAATCAAACACCCAGCCTTAATACCCCCGGCGCCACTACCCTGCTCTACGATGGCGGCATAGAGATACAAATACTAAAAGGAGTGGTGAGCGTATATTTGCCATTGATCATGAGCAACGATTTTCAGAATTATATATCAAATGCCTACGGACATAAAAATGCCTTTGCCCACAGTGTTTCCTTTACCATGCAGTTTCAGAACCTCAATTGGCTAAAAACACCAGCTACGCTGCTTAAAACAGTGATAAACTAGGGTATCCATTCTTATTACTGCTAATAACTCCACATGTTATTCAAATCCAACGAATTGTAATCAATTTGTTAATCTCTCTTTTTTAGAATATATTTCCATTTTATGGACATATAAGTGACGCGTCAAATTTCCAAATCATTGAATATCAATTATTTAAGCATTTGGCACATCATTGGCTATATACTTAGCAAATCAAACAAGCTAATAACTAACATCAACCAACTAAATAATTTAAAATGAAAAACATCGTAAAATTCTTCGCAACAGCAGCAATCATCATCGCAGGCGCTAACGCTTCTTTTGCCCAGGCTACAGCAACAGCTTCTGCCTCTGCAACAATCATCACTCCTATCGCTATCTCTAAGACAGTAGATATGAATTTCGGTAACGTAGCTGTTTCTGCTACCTTAGCTGGCACTACAGTTCTTGCTCCGGCCGGCACTCGTACCACAGGTGGCGCAGGTGGTGTTACACTTCCGGCTACTACAGGTACTGTAACTGCTGCAAGCTTCAACGTTACAGGCCAAGGCAACTACTCTTACATCATCACCTTACCTGGTACCGTAGCAATAACAGATGGCGCTACTCATAACATGAACGTTACTAACTTCACCAGCAGCCCATCAGGCACAGGCCTTTTAAGCTCAGGCGGTGCACAAACACTTACTGTAGGCGCTACCCTTAACGTAGCAGCAGCACAAACCGCGGGCACCTACACTAATGCAACAGGTGTTCCGGTAACAGTTAACTACAACTAATCAACTCTTTCATACTGGCCCTAAACTCTATTAAAAAAATTAACGCTGCGTGGAGCAGCGTTTTTTTGTGTCTATTTAGAATGGCCGTTAGTTATAGTTGCCATTGGCCCATTTGGTAACGGGAGTCATCCATTCAGGGATCGGCTTATATAAGTAGCCATGCTGCAGGCCGGTATTAATTTGCAGTTCTTTATAATGTGGCACGGGCCGCGTTGATTTGCCTTTAAACGCTTCGCAGCTTTGATTACCCTTATCGCTCTTTTCATATATCGACAAGATATTGCCACTGAAATTAATATCAGCATACGAGCTGGCCACATAATCATTACAACTGCTCATAAAAACAAAATTGACATTCGGGTTGTTCAGGTAAGTAGAAACATACATACAAATAACCGATCCTTTTGATGCACCTACCACAGTTATATCACCTGGCTGCGCTCCCTTTTTCAGCAGGCTGTCTATCTCCTGCACCACTTTATATGCGTACTCTTTCACATCAGTATTTACCTTCCTGCATTCTGAAATAACAGTAAAATGTTCCTCCTTGAATTTAGTTAATATATTCTCATATTCGTATTTACCAAATAATGGGTTCGTAGCATTCAAGCCCTGATCCTCTACAATTTTCCCATGCAGATAAAATACATATTTTTGCGCGATAGCCATTCCTGACATAGCAAGAAAAGCAGATGCAATAAGTATAATTTTAAACATAACATTAGCAATTTATGAGGTAAATAGACAATCAAATTTAGTATAATATTTTAATACTTCGTCAAATATTTTTCTGCGATATGATTTTAAAATATAGAAATAATAAATTCAATAGCTGTGTTTAGAACGTCAAATTATCAAATTTGCAAATTGAAAAACCTACCTTTGCAGCCATGATAAGAATAGGAAAAATAGTGGCAACGCACGGAATTAACGGCTCCCTGATCCTTACACACGTAGTAGGAAATTCGCAATGGTTAAAAAAAGAGCATGTGCTACAAGTGGAAATGCAGAAAGGAAGTTTTATCCCATATTTTATTTCAAACTTTAAAGAGAATAATAATAAGGAGTACATAATCAATATTGAAGAAATTGATAAAATAGAATCAGCTAAAGAGTTGGTAACCAAGCATGTGTATGTTGATGAAAGTATTTTATCGGCCTTTGCAAGACAATCTCCGCTACTTTGGATCGGATTTAAGGTAATTGACGCCCAAAATGGCGAAATTGGCGAAATAGAAGATGTTATGCAAACTGGTAATCAATGGCTTGCGAAACTTACTTATCAAAATACTGAAATCCTTATTCCACTCATAGACCAAACAATTGATGCCTTAGATATAAAAAAGAAAATCATTAATATGACGCTACCTGATGGTCTTTTAGAGGTATATTTGGGTAGCTAAATTTTGTTGAGAAATCTGGAATTTGTCGTAACACGCCCGACAAGTAGACATTACGACAATCACAAAAATGCCTATTGCTCCCCATTTTTCCAAAGTCAAATTTACCTTCGATTAAAAAACGACCATGCGAATTGACATTATTACCGTACTTCCCGAGTTGCTCGAAAGCCCCTTTAATCACTCCATGATGAAGCGGGCGAAAGACCGTGGGTTACTGGAAATTCATCTCCACAACCTCCGCGACACTACCCCATACAAGCAGGGGCAGGTAGACGACTACCAGTTTGGCGGAGGGGCAGGAATGGTGATGATGCCCGAACCTCTTGCCATATTAATAGAGCTATTACAGAAAGATCGCAAGTACGAAGAGGTCATATACATGACACCGGACGGTAATTTGTTCGACCAAAAAAACTGCCAACACGCTCTCCCTGAAGGAAAATATTATAATTATTTGCGGGCATTATAAAGGCATTGACGACCGCATAAGGCAGCACTTCGTAACAAAAGAAATCTCTATAGGTGACTACGTGCTGAGTGGCGGCGAACTGGCAGCGGCAGTAGTAGTCGATGCCATAGGCCGGTTATTGCCCGGGGTACTTAATGACGAAACCTCTGCCCTTTTCGACTCCTTTCAGGATGACCTCCTTGCCCCACCTGTCTACACCCGTCCGGCAGATTTCCGTGGCTGGCAGGTACCAGAAGTCTTACTTAGCGGCGATCCCAAAAAGGTAGATGCCTGGCGGCATGAGCAGTCTATTAAGCGGACAGAAGAGCGCAGGCCGGGGTTGTTAGATAATGAATAGGCATATACAAAAACAAAAAAGCCCAAACAGGGCTTTCACTTATCAATTTCACATTGGGCTTTTTTATTTTTAAGCGATATCGGGATATATTCCCACGTGCCTTGGGGAATCCTTTATGAGGAATACCCAGAAAAAGGCAGATGCTATAGGCGCCATTACTGATAGAAAGACTATCCACATCAGTTTGTGCGCTTCGTTGAGGTTTTTCATCCTTGCCAAAACTACCAGGCAATAGATGAATACAGGGGCTGTAATTATAGCAGCTGCTGCTAATATGAATAGGAAAACATCGTAGTTACGGCTGGTTACACCTACTATACTGGAAGGTTCCTGGTGGCCCTGTGTAAGTGGCAATACCACTGCCAGCCAGTAAATAAATGCTAATAGGAAACATAATACAGGTATAAAACATATTACACCCATCCGTCTTTTTTCTTTTTCGTCTAAAACCATAAGCTTGTCCATAGTAATAATTTTTTAGTGAATAATGTGTATCTACACCTAAATCATTAAAACTATGCCACGCATTTTGTTTTCTTTCCTTTTAACAGATTTGTAAATACATATATACAATTCAAAACATAGGAACTCTTCTTTAAACCGTTTCAGTGTGCCGTTTCCTGTTTTTAAGGAATTCCTCAAACTCAACTAATGAAAAGCTACTCAAATTGTTCTTCGCGGTTAGCCCACCTTTCTGGGCTATCTTTACCCCATAATACGTATCCCTAAATCCATCAACCGAATGGGCGTCGGGGTCTATAGATAATAACACTCCTTTTTCTATGGCATATTCTATCCATCGCCAGTCTATATCCAACCGGCGCGGATGGGCATTGATTTCTATTACCACATTATGCTCCGCGCAGGTGTCTATTACTTTCTTATGATCTAATGGGTAACCTTTACGCGATAAAAGCAGCCTTCCGGTAGGGTGGCCAAGTATGGTAGTATACGGATTGCGCACAGCGGTCAGCACCCGCTCCATTGCTTTCTCTAAAGACATCTTTAAATTGCTATGAACACTTGCGATAACCAAGTCAAAAGAATTCAGTACCTGTTCATTATAATCCAGGCTCCCGTCGCTTAAAATATCCGATTCTATGCTTTTAAATATTTTGAATGGGGCTAATTTTGCATTCAACTCATCTACTTCCTGGTGCTGCGCGGCTATCTGTTCTGGCTTTAGTCCTCCAGCATAAAAAGCAGTCTGTGAGTGGTCGCTGATCACCAAATATTCATGCCCGCTAGCTATTGCCGCCTTAGCCATTTGCTCTATTGTATGCACACCGTCACTCCAGGTAGAGTGTGAGTGTATAATTCCCTTTATATCAGCTGGTTGTATCAGCTCACTTAAAGTATCGTTCTTTGCTTTATCCAGTATGTCGGCAGTCTCACGTAGCATGGGTTGTATATAAGCAAGCCCGTTTGCTGCAAATATCTCTTCCTCACTGTTCGGAGCGTCTGGTATTGTGTAGCCCTTCAAAAATGCATCAAGGAATTCGCTACTGCCCGTCGTCATAAAGAGTGTATGGATAAAATGCCCTGTATCAGTAAGATGGAACCTTACTCTCGGCTGGTTAGGCATCTTCACCATCAGCCGGTCATTAGGTTCCTCTTCCACAATTGTACCCGGCACTGCGTCAAATATTTTGGCCAGTTTATCTTTATTAAAATCTGTTACCAGCTCTACAAATTCTAAGGTTTCACTCTGCCGCCTGATATCGCCGGTAAGGGAGAATAGCTGCTTAGGCAGATTCTTTGTAAACTGCTGCAATAAATTGTTACCAACCACCTCAGCCTCAGACCAAAGGTGAAAACCAAGGTTTTGCTGGAAATACGCAATATTCTGCAATATGCTTTCCTGCGTCTTGGCCCCAAAGCCCTTTAACGCTACCAGGCGGTTCTCATTACAGGCATATTCCAGCTCTCCCAAAGACTCCGCGCCAAGCTCTTTCCATATTATAGCTATCTTCTTGGGTCCAATACCCTTTATCTGCAACATGTCCAGTATTCCTTGCGGGGTTATTGCCAGCAGGTCTTCCAGTTGTGGTAGTTTGCCCGTAGCCAATAGCACCCGTATCTTTTTACCCGTAGCATCCCCAATTCCTCTTATGCTAAAAAGCTCCGCATCGTCCATTCCCGATATTTCCCCTGGCAACCGTTCTATATTAAAAGCCGCACTGCTATATGATTTCGACTTAAAGCTATTCTCGCCATGTATATCCATTAATTTGGATAGCAGTGAGAAATGGTCGGCTATCTGGTAATTATTCATAACACAAAAAAGTGAGGACCAAAAGTAAAAAGTAAATGTGAAGAATGTGTTGATTAATCCCGCCTGCAATTTCCTATTTCCCCATTACTTTTGCCACAATTAATCGTTTACCATTAATCATTAGAATGATCTATCATATAGTTACCGGCGATATGGCTGCGGCACCTTTAAAGGAAGCAATAGCTGCAGAAGAGTCGATGGCAGGAGCAATAGTTGTAATAAAAGATGTGCTGAGCGTAGGGCCGCTACAAAAGGAAGAAGGGCAAAAGTTCTCTGAACTGCGTAGCGCTTTTTGGCAACAGGTAACTATAAATGAGAAAAGCCCGGTACTGGTTGACGACCTGGAGCGCCTGCTGGAGACCGGCAATGAACTATCTAAAAACGAGAATGACAAAATATGGATATGGGCAGCCCCATGGCCGGCCGATATGTGTACTTATCATTGGGTGCTGCAATACCTTGGCAAATACATAGGTAGATTATATATCTTAAATATTGCCGGCTTACCTTTTCTTGATGAGAATGGCAAAGTATTCTTCCCAAAAAGCCTGTCAGAGATATTGCCAAAAGAATTAGTAAAAGCACGCCGCCTTGCCCGCCTCGTTACTCCAGCCGAACTGGAAGTAGATGGCGACGAATGGAAAAAGCTGGTAAGAGATAATGCCGGCATCCGCACACTGGAAGGTGGTAAAAGGCTTCTTTCAAAAAGCGAAGAGCACTACGATAGCCAGCTCATCAGTTTTGCATCGCACCAATACCAGAAAGCACAGCGTATAGCCAACCAAGCTATAACAAGGTACAATATACCCACAGGCGACAGCTATCTCGGCTGGCGACTTCGCAAGATGGCAGAAATGGGCAAGTTAGAACTACAGGGTGACATCTCCAAAGCGCTCAAAGACTTTGAAGTGAAGCTGCCAGGCGATGGTACTAATGCGCAGTATGCCTTGCCTTTGTAATCTACATCAGTGGGTCTACCTAGGGTTTGGGGTGAGGTTACTCTTTTCCGTACCTTTGTGTCATGGTTTATGATTTACCGCTGGTGGAAGAAAAAGTAAAACCTCACCAGGTTACTACCCTGCACCTTATATGCGCTTTAGCATTTATAGGTACCGGGGCTATAATTTACAGATACAATTTTGTTATTACTTATTGGGGGCTGGCGCTATTGCTTGCAGGGCTATTGCTTTTAGGTGCTACTGTTGTCAAAAACAAGTGGCTGATCAGCGCTAAAGTAAATCCCACGATACGTATTATAGAGCTCTCTATTGCACTGTTGGTAGCTATATACTCTATCACACAGCAATGGAAATTCCCCATAGGTATGTTCAGCGTGTTGAGTGCTGCCATAATGTTTTCCATATACTGGGAGCGTAAAGCTGCGGGCACGTTGTATGTACATGTAGACGACGAGGGCCTTAGGTTGCCGGTGGTACGCAGGAGGTTTATACCTTGGGTAGAAGTGGATGAGGTTGTATTAAGATTCGGAACTTTGACCATAAATCTTGTTGACAATCACCTTTTCCAGTGGAACATTAACGACCCTAACTTTGACAACGAGATTTTCGAAGCCTTTTGCATAGCCAAAGTAGAAGAAAACAAAAGTAAAAGGAGAAATGATGAATGGTAAACTTTTATAAGGCTAGTTTGAGCAGTGCAACTTTTTGGTTTTAACCTTTGACTTTTAACTTAAGAAATGACTCCGTTTTTATTATACTCCGATGGTGAGGGCCAGATCTTTGAGGACACCTCTTTATATGTGGTAGGCCGTAGCGGCTGGGACGCTATGCCCATACCTGCCGAAGACTGGATAGAGCTACCTGACGGCGGCAACTTATACGAGCTGCCCGGCCGCCGTGGCATAGGCATAGATGTGAAGACGGGCGAAATGCGCCTCTGTGAAAAAGGCTGGGCTGTAGCTGCATTTCTGCCACCTGCCCATACGGGATTTTACCTTGCCGCTTATGAAACGCTTGACGACGCACCTACCCTACCCTTGTTCTGCTACACTGCCGCCGGCTGGTTTGCCGATAAGTTTTTTGTACCAGCCATGCGTATAGAGCAAGACATTCGACAAGAGTGCAGCGGCTACGATGAGCGCAAGATAGAAGAGGGCGTAGACCTACTCACCAAAGCTCATCCGCACAACAGGCTGGTAAAGCACCTTGCCGAAAAATGCGCCCTTACTTATAATTGCCCTGCAGCGCGCAACTATTTTATGGGCCGCTGGGAATGCCCTATACCTACATCCCCGGCTTGCAATGCCAATTGCCTCGGTTGCATATCTTTTCAACCTGAGGATGAGTCCATCGTATCACCGCAAGATCGGCTACAGTTCAAACCTACAGCTCAGGAAATAGTAGAGTTCACAGTACCACACCTGGAGACGGCACCCTACCCTATTGTAAGCTTTGGGCAGGGCTGCGAAGGAGAGCCGTTACTAATGTGGGAAACCATAAAGGAATCTATCATAGAGATCCGCAAGCATACCCAAAAAGGCAGCATCAATATCAATACCAACGGCAGCAAGCCCGATGCTGTGGAACAATTGATGAAGGCTGGCCTTAACAGCATACGCGTGAGCCTTAACTCTGCCCGCAAAGACATTTATACAAAATACTACCAACCTAATAACTACCAGTTTGAAGACATTGTAGAAAGCCTGCGTGTGGTAAAGAAATACGGCGGCTGGTCGTCTATCAACTACTTCGTATTCCCAGGTATGACGGACAGCATAGCTGAATACGACGCCCTTTGTGAACTGATAGAAACCACAGGCCTCAGCATGATACAGTGGCGCAGCTTTAACATAGACCCAGACTGGTACCTGGGTAAAATGGGAGTGGGAGATACTGGCGAATTTATGGGCATGAAACAAATGCTGGAGCTCATACACGAAGAATTTCCTCACGTTAAGTTCGGGTACTTTAATCCGCCTATGGAGCGGATGAAGAACTTTGATGTTGACTTTGCGCATTGGTAATATCGCAACAAAAGCGTTATCAATAATGGCTAGTCATAAGCGAAAAATAAATAGTTAGAAAGATTATAAAACATTTGAAAAAATGTTCATTTTTGTATAAATACATATACACTTATGAGCACACTAGCAACTTTTCGCAGACTGGCGGGCAGAACACTAAACGATATAGACCACTGCAGCGATTGTGGTTTTGGCGGACGGAACGACGGCACACTAACCTGGCCACCGGCCTTTAAAAGAGAGGCTACCGGCATTATCTTCAAAGGCAGCCGTTTTGTGCCCGGCGACTGGAGACAGGCTATAGTGGAGCGCCAGCAAAATGACATACCTCCCAATGTTATCAACAAAAGAAATGTCAATGACTTCTTAAAGCACGTACCTTGCGGCGTATTGGCAAAGGGCACAGAGTTTTTTCATGTTACTAAAGGCTCATCGTGGGTTACAAATGCGCAGGTGGGTGGCACTGGCAGCGACTTCTATTCATTTTTCACACTGCGATCCAAAGGGTTTGCCAGCACACACTCCAGCGACTTTACTGCACGCATACAGCTGCGCCTGAAAAGAGACCTGCCACTCTTCTTTATGCCTGCTTATAATGTGGAAACGTGGAACCTGGAGCCAGTTCAGTATGCTAAAAGAAGCCGCATAGAGATAAAAAAAGGGGAGCCAAATCTTGGAAACGCAGTAGTAAGAACTATCCTTTCTTCGTGGCCTTCTAAATACCGCCCGACTGGCTGGGCGTGCTGCAGCGAATGCGAGATATTAATACACAACGACATTGTAGGCGACGTATTGGATACCACTGCGATAGCTAAATCAGCTAACTATTTTAAAGATAGCCGCGAGATCGTTCATCATGGCGATCTGCCGGCAAACGCAGCCGTTAAAGGAAATATTGGGATAGCCCCGCCGGAATGGATGAATCCTGCCAAATACCATAGGTTAAAAGTGGAAGCGGTGGAAAATTTTGTCAGGAACAGCCGGACAAATAACTGGGACAATGCAAGCGCCCTCTTCCAGGGATAAGCTAATGTAAAATACTTCAAAAGAGGCTGCCCATTGACGAGCAGCCTTCTTTTTATGGCTAAGAACTGGCGGTCATCTCTACGGGCTCCAGCAGCGCTTCGCCTACGATGAAAAAGCTGCCTGTTATCAGCAGTGCGTCATTGTTCTCCATATGCTCTTTTGCGGCGATTATCGCTGCCGTGACAGATGGGTAATTGTTGCCGGTGAGGCCTGCCTTTACGGCGAGCTCTTTGAGGTCTTTGGCTGGTAAGGCCCTTTCTATCTGGGCGTTGCAGAAATAGTAGGTAACGTCTTTCGGGAACAAGGCCAATGCTTCAGCTACATCTTTGTCTTTTACAAAGCCGAGCACTATATGCTTTTTACCTGCGGTTACCTGCTGCCACTGCTCCATTACTTCTTTTATGCCTGCGGAGTTGTGGGCTACATCGCAAATGATGGAGGGATGTTCCTGTAGCCATTCCCAGCGGCCACGGAGGCCTGTTGTTCCTTTTACGTTTGCCAATGCTGCAATCACCCCGGCTACAGGCAGCTTATAATGGTGATGCGATAATAGTTCTGCTGCGGTGAGCACTGTTTTGAGGTTGTGCTGCTGGTAGTTGCCAAGAAGATCTGTCTTCAAATCATACATTTCCCGTTTGGCATTGTTTACGGCTTTAAAGTACTGGTATTTTGAATCTTGCTTTATGCGGACCATGCCCCATAGCGACTGAGCATAATACAACGGGCTTTGCTTATGTACTGAATGCTCAAAGAATATGCGCTCTGTATCGTTGTGCTGCTCACCGATCACTACTGGTACATGTGGTTTTATGATGCCGGCCTTTTCGGCTGCTATCTCCGGTAAGGTGTTGCCCAGAAGGTCTTTGTGATCGTAGCTGATATTGGTAATGATAGAGAGCAGTGGCGTGATGACATTAGTGCTATCGAGCCGGCCGCCGAGGCCGGTTTCTATTATGGCTATATCTACCTTTTCTTCTGCAAAGGCTGCAAATGCCATAGCTACGGTGATCTCAAAAAAAGAGGGCTGTATCTCTTCGATCAACGCTTTGTGCTGTGCCACAAAATTTATTACCCACTCTTCGCTTACCGGCAAGCCATTGATCCGTATGCGCTCCCGGAAGTCAATAAGGTGCGGCGAAGTATACAACCCTGTCTTATACCCCGCATGCTGTGTTACCGCGGCAAGTGTGTGGCTGGTACTGCCCTTGCCATTAGTGCCTGCGATATGTACTGACCTGAACTTATGCTGTGGATTATCTAATGCTATGCAGAGCTTTATGGTATTGGTAAGATCTGGCTTTAGCGCAGCTTTGCCAATACGTGAAAACATAGGCAGCTTTTCGAACAGGTAATCAAGTGTTTGCTGGTAAGTGGGTGAGCCCATAAGACTATTGACGGGTTTTGAAGAAGATGGTGACGTCTCCAAACTGCTGAGGATCCGGGCCATCGCTTTTGCTGAAGTGAGCATTGTTTAGTTTCTCCATGGCGAGCTTTGTGAGCTGTGGGCTGGATGAACTTTTCAAATATTTATTGACGATGCTGCCATTTCTATCAACGGTAACATGAATGACTACTTTACCACCCTCATGGAATTCAGCTTCGAACTTATCGGGGCTAATGGTTCTGCCAGATAAGGTGTGGCCAATTCCCCCTGTGCCATTGCCGGGTATACCGGAATAATTGGTAGCGCCAGGTGTGCCGCCGGGCACGCCCTGATCGCCCGGGCCATGGGTAATGCCCTCGCCCTTGCCGGGCATATTTTGGGTGGCGCTATTACCACCGGGGCCTGTGGCGCCTGCATAGGTGTATTTTGGCTTTTCCTGTGTGGGTTTTGGTGTTGGCTTAGCCTCAACTGCCGGCGCTATGGTTTTCTTGTGCTTTGTATTATCTACTTCGGGTGCATCGGTTTCAGTAGATTGTACAATTTCTTTAGGTAAATTATTATTACTATTTGTTGATGCGGCTTTAAATACTACTGTGGCCTGATATGGCGCCGGAGCTTTGGTAGACATAGGCTGATCGTGGCCGCTTCCATTATCGCTGGTACCGAGGTTGACTTCGAGGCCGCCGCTGTCAACGGTTGTTGGCTGCACTGGAGTTGTAATGTTGTAGCGCAGGAAAAACAATAGCAGGAACAATAGGAGGTGTGTGCCTACCGTCCATGCGAGGGCTTTATTGTTGACAGTCTCTTTAAGTTGCAGGTCGTAAGTCATAAATTGTAAGTTCCCGAGTCATAAATCGTGAGTCGCAAGTCTGCGGGTTATAGACTTTAACAGAACTTTTTTTAAAATTAGGCAAAAGATCGAATACGTAAAAGTTAAAGTGGTTTCAGTTTGGTTGAATGGCTGATCAGTCGATGTGTTTGCAGGTATGCACGACAGGAAGTCAATAATTGTATATTAATATTTGCTATTTAATTTGCAAACTCAGACTGGGTAAGGTTTTGAGGTCGTTTTTCGGGGAGGAGTTGGCATATTTTTTCTTGCGGATGAGACCTCTCCCCGACCCTCTCCAAGGAGAGGGAGATGCTACGCAACGGCCGGCCGAGTTGTGGCACCATAAAACGAAAGCCCTAGCTGTGGCGGTTTTGAGGTCGTTTTTCGGGGAGGAGTTGGCATATTTTTTCTTGTCTGAACTGGAATTTATAGAATTAAGGAATTTTTGAAATTCCGGAGATGGGGGACGATTTGCTTGAAAGGTTATAAGTGTGACTTGCTTAGGGAGATTATTTATTACCCTAATGTTGAACTGCTTTACCAGCGCGGATTTGAGGTCGTTTTTCGGGGAGGAGTTGGCATATTTTTTCTTGTCTGAACTGGAATTTATAGAATTAAGGAATTTTTGAAATTCCGGAGATGGGGGACGATTTGCTTGAAAGGTTATAAGTGCGACTTGCTTAGGGAGATTATTTATTGCCCTAATGTTGAACTGCTTTACCAGCGCGGATTTGAGGTCGTTTTTCGGGGAGGAGCTGGCATATTTTTTCTTGTCTGAATTACGCCTGCCTAATCGGCCGGCAGGGATTTTTAGGTGATTCCACGGATTTGTGGTTATCTGAATCATAGATTGACAGGGGAGCGCCCCAGAAATACCTGGATCGTAACAACTGATAATTCCGGACATTTTTTAGGGGAAGTTACGGCTAACATATATGAGTGGAATCGTTGATAATGGTTAATTATTAATGGTCTAAATTAACATTACTTACCTCTTCCCTGAAAGATGACCATGAAGGTGTAGAGAATGATCTTTACGTCGAGCGCGAGAGAGCAGTTTTCTATGTAGAGGAGATCGTACTTCATGCGCTCTATCATCTCGTCCACGTTTTCGGCATAGCCAAATTGTACCATGCCCCATGAGGTAAGGCCGGGTTTTACTTTGTGCAGATACTTGTAATGGGCGTGTGACCCACTGATAATATCAATATAATGCTTACGCTCGGGCCGTGGGCCTACGAGCGACATATCGCCCCTTATAATGTTCACAAACTGAGGCAACTCATCTATACGCCACTTACGCATAAACCGGCCCCACCTGGTAATACGGGGGTCCATCTTGCTGGAAAGCGCCGGCCCGGCCTGCTCTGCCTCTATAAACATAGAGCGGAATTTGAAGATGCGGAATGGCTTGCCAAAGAGGCCGATACGCTCCTGCCGATATATGATACTGCCCCTGGATGAAAACTTTACCATAATAGCTGTAAACAGCAATAGCGGTGACAAGATAATAAGTGCAATGCCGGATGAGATAATATCGATAGCGCGCTTAAATACTCTTTGCCAGTCGGGCATGAGGTCAGGGTGAATATGGATGAGTACGGCATCATATACATTGCTCGTTTTTACTGAGCCTGATATGATGTCGTAATAATCTGGCAAAACCTTTACTACTACCGGGCGGTAGCACAAGCGGGTAACAATACTTTCGAGCAGGTGATGCTCAGAAGAGTCGACCGCCACGATCACCTCTTCTATATTGTGCTTATCGATTATTTCTTCGAGCTGCGAGATATGGCCTAGCTGTGGCAGGTATTTGGTCATACCATTGCTGGCTTCTTTGCTGGAATAAATAAATCCCAGAAAGATGTTGCCGAGTACTTTGGGATTATCGAGTACCTGCTTATAAATATTTATGGCCTGCTGGTTGCCGCCAATGATGAGCGTATTGAACCCTACCCTGCCGGTGGTAAGATTGCGCTTTACCAGGTACAGTATAAACAACCGGAATATAAGGGCAATAAGGGTATGAATAAGCAGGTAATGACCAAATTCCGTAATGAAATAGCTGTAACCGCCCGTATCATTCGAAAAAACGATCATAGCTACTGCCATGCAACCTATGATACAGGAAATAAGCGTTCGGTTGATCTCGTTGAGGCGCGACTTGCGGTAAAGGTCGAAATAAGTGCCCGACAGAAGATAAGCGAGCAGCCAGCCTGCAGGTATGATGACAAAGGTATTGAGCGCGTCCCTGAAGTGAAACCTGACCAGTGTATCAAGGTAATCTAACTTAAAAAGAAAATGCTGGCGGTACATCCAAAACACGAACCATGCTAAAGCGGCAGCTATATAGTCGAGCAACAACAGTTGCCTTATAGCTTTTCTTTTCATGGGGGCCAAACGCATATTTCCTTAATAGGTGATTAGTTGAACGTTATCTATTAATACCCTGCCCGACGAGGCGCCGGCGGGCAACGACGTTTTAATGTAAAGATTATAACTGAAACCAGTGAACTGCGCAGCATAGTCCTGAACGCTCAGGTAAAATTTTTGCCATCCGGCACTTGGGAAGATGCCTGCGAGATAATATGGGGATGACGATACGTTACTGCCAAGGTTAGATTGCAGACCGACATAAAACGGGATCGTACTTTTATAATCAAATTCGATGAATGCGGCTGAGCCGGGAGTGATGGTAAAATTATATTGTGTGCTATCGATGGAACTATCGACGCCAGGATTTGTAAGATATATGCTACCGGAACCGTGGCCTTCGAAAACGAGGGAGTCAGCGGAGACAGTAGTCATAGGGATATTACCATAATCGAGCCTGAAATTGGTTTGCAGAGTTTCGAAATCAGCAATTTTCTGCACCTTAACCTTAGAATAGTATCGTGTTGTTGCTATATGATTAATGATCTTACCGGGCTGGGCAGCGAACGTAAACGTATCCGGTTCATAAAATGGATTTATACCTAAAAGATCGTTAAGGCCATCGATAACGACACCTGGCGATACGTTAAGGACACCGGTGCCTTTTGCCACTACAGGAAATGTGGCGGGAAGATCGAAGACGCCAATGCTCTGGCCATTATAAGATACCCATACACAAGTTATCTTGTGTGATAGCGTAAGCGGCTCTGTGATGGCCGTATTGGGTACAAAATTAAAAGAGTCGATATGTATGTAGGTAGGATCTTGCTCTTTGGGGTTAATGATATTACAACCCTGCCAAAACAAACCACAGCAAAACAGAAATACTATATATCTTAATTGTGTATAAATTTTCAACATACAAACCTTTCCAACCCTATAACGTAATTATTTGTTAAACATTGTGCAACTCGCTGTGCAAACTCATTTTTTTTAAGATCTGGTGCGCAACATCCATTGCCTGGTAACCATCATATACCGACACACGCACCGGCTTATCGTTAACAATGGCATTTGTGAATTCAGTCAACTCCATCCTGATGGCATTTATGGGTACCACGTCGGGCATTTGTACGGAGATGATCTTCTTCTCGCCATTTGCCATTTCTAACGGAAAATCCATCATGCCGCTTTGCGTGCCATCTTCTTTCAGGCGTATGATCTCTGTTTTTTTCTCCAGGAAATCTATGCCTATATATGCATCGCGCTGAAAGAGGCGCATCTTGCGCATATTTTTAATAGATATGCGGCTGGAGGTAAGGTTCGCAACGCAGCCGTTATCGAACTCAATGCGGGCATTTGCGATATCAGCAGTTTCACTTAGCACCGATACTCCACTTGCAGATATGCGCTTTACCGGTGATTTTACAAGGCACATGACGATGTCTATATCATGTATCATCAGGTCGAGTATAACGGAAACATCGGTGCCTCTTGGATTGAACTGGGCAAGGCGATGCGCCTCGATAAACATAGGTTGCAGCAACTGCTCGCCTACCGATATGAACGCGGGGTTATACCTTTCCACATGGCCTACCTGGCACTTTACATTTGCTTCTTTTACCAGCTGCACCAGTTCTTTGCCTTCTTCCAAGGTTTGGGAAAGAGGTTTTTCAATAAAAAGGTGCTTACCTGCCAAAAGGCATTTTTTAGCGATCTCGTAGTGTGACGTGGTCGGGGAAACGATATCAATGGCATCGGCAGCTTCTATGAGCTGATCCATATCCTTATAGCGCGGTACCTGGTACTTGGAGATGACCAGGGCTGCCTGCTCATCGCTGGGGTCGTAAAAGCCAATGAGTTCGGCGCCCTCCACTTCCTTCCACTGCTGTATATGTATTTTACCGAGGTGTCCAGCCCCAAAGACTCCGATCTTAAGCATGCAAAATTTACAATTATATTAAATTGCCCTGAAATGTGAGCAAAACCAATGGGTGCAAGATAGCAATAATACCGGTAGCTTACAAAGTAGCAAGTGAAACAAGCAGGCGGTAAAGTTTTGTTAAGTAAGATCTGGCGTAAAGAAAATAAACTACACTACTCTTTTTCTTACCGCCTTTACCTCTACTATTCCCTGAAAAAAATAAACTTTTCCCGTACCGAGGTTCCTGCAGCGGGTGCGGGTTCTTAGTTTCTCCAGCTTTTGGTATACTTCGCCGTCTTCTGTTTCGAAAAACTGATTAATGCCGAGATCGTCTACTAATTTAAACCCGGGCTTATGATCGTCGTAGCGATACAGGGATTTATACAGGTGAGGATCTGTGCAGGTGCTGGCTGCGGGATCGTGCAGGTAAGCAAGCAGGGCCTTCTCTACATCTGCGGGGAAGAAACGCTTGCCCATAAAGGGTATTAATATATGACGAAATTGTGTTTTCCATTCTTTGCCATGTGGCTGGGCATTGTGAGCAAAGTGCTCAAAGGTGAACATGTGCGCCAGCTCGTGCAGCAGCGTGATGAGGAAACTATACGGATTCAGATTCGCATTGATGCTGATGCGGTGATAGGGAACATCGGGCACAGGATGGCGGTAGTCGCCAAGCACACTTCTGCGCTCATGG